>NZ_LCWL01000129.1:0-63494 GCF_001441695.1 Alishewanella sp. WH16-1
ATTTGTGGGGATCCCTCAGGTTTTCATCCTAAATTCGTCCGATTAATCAAGATGTAAATTATTAGCATCGTGTTTGCAATCGAGTGAATGGCGATACATAGTAGAATGTTTTCTTGAGTCATTCTGATTCTGCAGAGGATTATTGACATTACAGCAGCATTCAAAGGATTTCCACTATAATGAAAAGCTGTGAAAGCTACTGAAGATAAAATCATTCTTGCATATGTTTTTAATCCTTCTTTGGTGCTTCCAATTAATAATCCTCTGAAAAAGATTTCCTCTAACATAGGGATTATTGTCGCCAGTATTGAGAATGCCAAGTAGTGCTCTATGCTAAATATTTTCTCTGAAATGTAATTTGATTCTGAAGTATTTAATATGTACGCAAGATGTAATGTTATGAAAGCTAGTGCTAACGATGTCGGTTCTATTTTTTTTATAATGCCTCCAGACAAGTAAAATCTTTCTAGAGTATTCTCCTTTCTTTCTGAAGTGAAATAAATTAATTATGTCAGGATTACTGTTAAGAAAACAACTCTTGATAGTAGAGAGTTTTCGTCTATTCCCAACGATATTATTCCGGCAATTATAATGGTGCTAACTGCTAGTGATTTTATATATCTCTTTATTATTTCTTTTATAGTCATGGTCTTAAATTATTGCACTGCCAGTAAGATAGATTTATGGCAGTGCAACTGCCTTAGTCTTAAGTCATAGTAATGGATCGTTCTGGTGGGGGCCTCCTTCGTAATTCTTTGGCGGAGTCGGTATTGGAAGCGGGTAGGTAATATTTCCTGAGTTTAAGATTTCTCTTAAACTTTTAAGGCCATCTACAACAAGACCTGCGATATCCCATGCCGCAAAGGCACCAAGAAATAGTTCAATTCTTGAGCTCATTTGCTCCGGTAATACGTCAGTACTAGCATCTGCCGTGAAATTTGCAAGGTCTGCTAAAAGATTAAGAAGTTCTTCTGGACCACCAGTTAAGCCCTGAAAACCACCACTAACACTTTCAACTTGCTCAAAAGTTAATTCTTGCATAATATTTCTCCTTGAGTGGGTTAAGTAATTACAGCCTGCCTCTCAGGCTGCTAATCGGCTCAAGTAACCAGCTGAGTAAGCTGCGTTGCTCCAGCACGATATCTGCGCTTAGCAGCATGCCCGATTGCAGCGGGACGCTGCTGCCGTAAGCGCGGATCTCCTGACTCTCCAGTGCCACTGCGACCCGGTACACCGGTTCCTGGATGGGCACTGGCATGTCCAATTCATTAGGTAACAGAATGGCCTGGCCGGTCTGGGTTACTTCACCTTCATAAATGCCAAAACGTTGGTAGGGAAAAGCCTCAAAGCGTAACCGGGTGCGTTGACCGGGTTGCACAAAACCAAAAGCCCGGGTTGGCACTAGTAAAACGGCTTCCAAAGCTGTACCTGAGGGTAGGATAGTGAGTAACGGCTGCTGCGCGGCAATAGTCTTGCCGGGTTCAGCGATGAGGTTGGTCACCCGACCGGCAACGGGGGCGCTTAGCAGTAGCTGCTGACGTCCTTGTAGTTCCAGTTGTTGTTGCTCGAGGCGGCTATGCTCGCTCTCCAGCAGGCTGAGTTGTTGCTGATGTTCGGTCGGTAAACGTTGCAGCTGACCGTCTAACTGCGCCTGATTTGCTAACAGCTGCTGCCGGCTGCCATTAAGCTCAGCTAATTGTTGCTGGATTTGCAGGGTGGTTTCTTGTTGTAGTTGTAAGTCCAGCTTGCTGATGGCACCGCTGTCCGCCAGCGCGGTAAGACGCTCCAGTCTGTGTTGCTGCAATTGCCAGCGTTGCTGTAACAATTGCAGCTGTTGCCACTGCTCGGCTAATAACCGTTGTTGCAGGTATTGACGTTGCTGCAATTCCTGTTGTTGTTGCGTAAATTGCTGTTCAAGTTGTTGCCGCCGCTGCTCTAATAGCTGTTGTTGCGCTTGCAAACTCGCTTGCAGACTCTGGACCAGGCTCTCACCTTCTGCCAGTTGATCGGGAAATTGAATCAGTAGCAGGGGCGTACCGGCCGCGACTTCACTGCCATCCCGGACCAAAATCTGACTAATTACGCCACTGCGTCCGGCATAGACTTTGGCTAAACCCGCGGTAGGCTGCAGATAGCCGGTTACGGTTTCTTTGCGGTTAAAGTCAGCCAGCGCCAGAAAGCTAATTAAACTGCCGACTATTGCAACCAGGCTGGCGGTAAGCACAGTACTGCTGAGCGGCTGGGCTATGATGACGTCGCCTTCCAGCCGGTTTGCTTGCTGTTTTACCGCGGCAAGCCGGAAAAGGTTATTCCCTGTCATTTGTGATAAATAAGTTAATTAATGGTGATTAATTTATAGGCGGTAATTTGTGAGTGGTAAAGGCGCATCTAAGAATAATAATTTATAAAAAGTAGAACCGATAAAACTTAACGGTTTATAAAATATGGTGCTTAAGGAGGGCGTTTTATTTCAATAACCGCTGAAACAAGCGCTTTAGCGCCACTGGCTTTAACGGTTTTAATAAAAAGTAGTAGCCGCTATTGAGTGCCAGCTCGCGGATTTGCTGATCATGATCGGCGGAGTGAATAATAACGGGGGCAGTCAGCGCAAAATGAGCACTAAGTTGATTCGCGACCTCAATGCCGGTGGCATTATTATCCAGGTGGTAATCAAAAAGGCACAGATCGGGCTGAAACCCTTGTTGCAGCGCGGCCAGTACCTCAGCGGGTTGTGATAACGCCCGCACGTCACACTGCCAGCTTTGCAGCAGGCTTTGTACGGCATATAACAACTGGGGTTCGTTATCCAGCAGCAGGATTTTTTTGCCGTTAAAGCTGGCGCTGATATCGTTGCTAAGTGCCGGGCTAACGCTAACCGCAGTGCTACCGCTGATCAGCGGCAGGGTCACGCTAAAGCAACTGCCGCGTCCTTCTACCGATTGCAGCTGCAGTGGATGATCCAAAATCGTACTAATACGATGGGCAATCGCCAGTCCCAGTCCCAGGCCTTTTTGATCCGGTTGGCTGCCTTGTTGAAACTCTTCAAAAATCCGCTGCTGATCTGCGGTGGCAATGCCAACGCCGCTATCCAGTACGCAGAGCCGTAAGGCTTGACCAGTGCGTTTTACGCCGAGGATCACACGGCCACTTTCGGTATAACGAATTGCATTGGCCAATAAATTCTGTAACACCCGTTTTAGCAGTTTCCGATCGGTATTTACCACTAACTTGCTGCTATGCAGCTTAAACCTTAGCCCTTTACGTTCGGCGAGTACGGCTGCGTCGCGGGCTAGGTCCTGTAACAGTTGTGCTACGGCTACAGGTTGATGATGCGGCTTAACGACCCCGGAATCCAGTTTAGTCAGATCAAGAATGGCAGTTAGCAGCTCTTCGGCTGAATTTAGCGACTGGCTCAGGTTATCGGTTAATTGTCTTAGCTCTGGTTCGTTGATTTTTTGGCGCAACAGGCTGGCGAATAGGGCGGCAGCGTTAAAAGGTTGCATTAAGTCATGGCCGGCCGCGGCAAAAAACCGGGTTTTGGCCTGGGTGCTGGCTTCCAGCTGGCGCTGGGTTTTTTGCAATTGATCATTGAGTTGCTGCAGTTCGCTGGTGCGTGTTGCTACCCGTTGCTCCAGTAATTGATTACTTTGCTCCAGCTGTTGCTGCACAGCAATAAAAGAGCTGACATCAGTATAGGTGGTAACAAAGCCACCACCGGGCAACGGATTGCCCTGAATTTCCAGCACCCGGCCATCTTGCTGCCGGCGCTGCACTTTATAGGGGCTGCCCTGGCGTAAATAGCCGATCCGTTTTTGCACCTCAGCTTCAATATCGGCCGAATCAATCAGACCGCGCTGCAAGTTAAAGCGAATCAGCTCGGCCACAGGCTTACCCACTTCAACCATGCCAGGTGGATAACTAAACATCTCAATATAGCGCGGGTTCCAGGCTATTAGCCGCTGGTCGGCGTCTACGACGGCGATACCCTGGCTGATATTATCAATGGTCGACAGCAGCAAGCTCTGGTTAAAGCGAAACACCTGCCCGGCTTCATCAACAAAGCGTTCGACTGTCTCCATCGGTAGACGGGCGTGACGACCAATTGCGCCCATCACCAGGCGCATTGAGGCGCCACCTAATACCGCAGCTAAGCTACGCTCAGTGGCCTGAATAAAATTGGCGGATGCCTGGCGCTGTAAATCCGGCTCGCGCTCGCGCAGGTTGCGTTGTAATAAGCGCTGCGCCTCGCGCTCACCGGCAAAACGTCTCACTAAAAGATAACATTCTTCAATACTAAGCTGTTGTTGCGGCCGGCTGGCGGGCTCTTTATAGCCACGCAAAAAGCGCCCGCTCTGTAAGTATTCGCCTAAACCTGTTTGGGTTAGCTGACTGACCAGAATGGTCATCAGACTATTTACCGTTAAGCTTAACAAGACACCGAGCGTAATACTGTCACCTTGCCAGCCAAACAGTTGTTGTGGCGCCAGGATGCTTAGTCCAAACAAACCGTGTTGCGAAATGCTGCTGTGTATAATGCCGGCTCGGACCAGCTCAGGGAAAAGTAGGATGTAGGCCCAGATCAATGCGCCACTTAGCAAGCCTGCAATGGCACCGCTGCGGTTAATCCGTCTGGAGACTAAACCCATTATTAACACCGGTGCCAGCTGGGCTACCAGAGCAAAAGCAGTCAGGCCAAGCTGTGCCAGACCAGTACCACTGCCGATAGCGCGGTAATAAATAAAGCCCAGCAGCAACACAAATAGCATCGCCAGCCTGCGTAAGGTAGCAATTTTTATCGGGTTTTGCGCGGCGGTATCCAGTTTACTGCGCCGGAACAACAGTGGCACCAGTAATTCGTTGGTAATCAGGATCCCCAGTACCACTGTTGCGACCACCACCATACTGGTGGCAGCAGAGAAGCCGCCCAGATAAGCCAATAAGGCGATATCGGTGCGGTTGGCGGCCAGCGGTAATTGTAAAACCACCAGATCAATATTTGCTTGTTCACCCAGCAGCATCACCCCGGCCAGACCCAGCGGCAGGGTAAAAATTCCCATCAGTAGCAAATACAGCGGGAATAGCCAGCGCGCGCTGCGTAAATGGCTCAGGCGCTGGTTCTCAACAAAGCTGACGTGGAATTGCCGTGGTAGACAGAGTGTGGCCGCAAAACCGAGTAACACATGCACCCAGTAAGTGTGGGCTGGCAGGGCTTGTTGCTGAATATTCTGTACCGCGCTGTTATCAGCCGCGCGGCTAAAAATATCCGCAAAGCCATCAAACATGCCCCAGACCACAAAGGCACCAATCGCCAGTAGGGCCAGCAGCTTAACCAAAGATTCAAAGGCAATCGCCGTCATCAGGCCGGGGTTGGGTTGATGCGCTTTGGCGCTGCGGCTGACAAATAGCATGGCAAACACGGCCATCCACAAACAAACATAAAGCCCGGTATCGGTATACCAATATTCGCCGGTGGTGCTGCCAACTAAGGTATTAATGCTGGTTGCGACGGCCTGCAGTTGCAACGCGACATAGGGCATTACGGCTAAAAACAGAATCACCGTTATTAAGATGGCCAGTAAGCGGGAATGGCCAAAACGGGTAGCGATAAAATCGGCAATAGAGGTAATACGGTAGCGCCGGCAGGCAATGGCAATACGTGCGACTAACTTAAAACCAAACCAAAACAGGATAAAGGAGCCGATATAGGTGGGTGGCAGCCACCAGCCATTAACCACAGCTTGTGCGGTAACACCATAAAAGGCCCAGGAGGTACAGTAAATTGACAGCGCCAGGCTAAACACCCAGGGCGCCAAAGGGTGACGGGCGCTGACCCGGCGGCCAAATAAGCCCACCGAATACAGCACCAATAAGTAGACTAGTGAAATGGCGGCAAGGGTCGCCAGACCGATGCCGCTGGCGTTTTGAATCATTTCAGCCGCAGAATTCATCTCAGAGTATTGGCTGATTGTGCCGAATAAGCGCGCAACTTGCTAGCGCGCCGTCCAGCCACCATCCAGCACCAGCGTTTGTGCCGTAATATGTTTAGCGGCGTCCTGGCAGAGAAACAGGGCGGTGCCGGCAATTTCACTAACATCAATAAAGGCCTTTTGTGGCATCGGCGCTAACATAATCTGCTCTACCACCTGCTGTTCGGTCAGGTTATGCTCCTTTGCCTGAGCTGCAATTTGCTTTTCCACCAGCGGCGTTTTTACATAAGCCGGGCAAATGGTATTAATCGTAAAGTTACAGTCGGCATTTTCCAGTGCCACGACTTTACTAAAACCCAGCAAACCGTGCTTGGCGGCAACATAGGCCGATTTAAACGGCGAGGCCACCAGGGCATGAATAGAACCGATATTAATTACCCGGCCAAAGTTGTTGGCGCGCATTTGCGGCAACATGGCACGGGTTAACATCGCCGGCCCGGTCAGCATGACCTCAATTAGCAGCTGCCACTTTTCCGGAGGAAAATCCTCCAGCCGTGCCACATGTTGAATACCGGCATTATTGACCAGAATATCGGCCGGAAAGCGCGCCGCGCAGTCGGCAATCTGTGCCGGGTTAGTCACATCCAACACACAATAATCAGCATCATAGCCCTGTGCCTGTAACTGAGTCGCTTTTTCGGTTAACAACTGTTCGTTCAAATCGGCCAACACCACCTGGTGCTGCGCTTTGGCGAATGCCTGTGCCACAGCAAAACCAATGCCGCCGGTCGCGCCCGTAATAACAACCCGCATAATTACTCTCCGCTTAACTGCTATGGTCTGATACTAGAAAAGCCGGTGCCGATACTCAACGGTACTTTAGTGCTATGTGCAGTGCGATATTGCCATCACCGGCTTCGCAAAGGGTCAGCTGCGAAGTGCCCCGCGGCTTTGCGAACCGGGGAACCTGTGATAGATTTAGCCACTTTAATAAAAACCAACGCGCTTCATTGAACCCTGTTATCAGCATACCGCAACAAATTTTTTGCCGTATTCAGATCAACCGAAGCTAAAACAAAGGCCTGCCAAGACAGCGCCAAGCCGCAGACCAAGAGGATACACCTATGACAACTACCAGCAGGACGCCGCCAGGCGCCCCGGAAAAACGTGGCTGGTTTACCCGCTTTCTCGATACTGTAGAATTTTTAGGTAATTTATTACCGCATCCGGTTACCTTATTCGCCTGTTTTGCAATTGCCGTGGTAATCGGCAGCGGTATTGCCGCTTACTTTGATTTTAGTGCCATCGACCCGCGGCCAGAGGGCACTGCCGGCCGCGCAGCCGACGGTATGATTAAAGTCGTCAGCCTGATGAATGTTGACGGCTTACAGCGCATTGTCTCTAACCTGGTGACTAACTTTACCAACTTTCCGCCATTAGGGGTGGTGTTAGTGGCGTTACTCGGCGTTAGTATTGCTGAGCATTCCGGGCTCATCTCGGCCGCCATGCGCGGTTTGGTGATGAATGCCTCCAAGCGGATGGTGACGGTAACCATCGTCTTTGCCGGTATTATTTCGAATACCGCCTCTGAGCTGGGCTATGTGGTATTGATCCCGATGGCAGCGGTCATTTTCCACTCTTTAGGGCGCCATCCGCTGGCAGGTTTAGCGGCGGCCTTTGCCGGGGTATCCGGTGGCTACAGCGCTAACCTCTTTATCGGCACTGTGGATCCGCTGTTAGCCGGCTTTACTACTTCTGCTGCCAATCTGATTGACCCGAATTATGTGGTTGGTCCGGAAGCTAACTGGTTCTTTATGATTGCCAGTACCTTTGTTATTGCCGCTCTAGGTGCCTTTGTTACCGAGAAGATCGTTGAGCCCAAGCTGGGCAAATATAATGTCAGCGAAGCCGCTGTCGATTTGGGCGAGCAAAAGCTGGAACAGCTTACCGCTATTGAGCGTAAAGGTTTAAAGCTGGCTGGTTTGGCGTTTTTGGCAATCGGGCTGCTGCTGGCGCTGAGTGTGGTGCCGGCCGATGGCGTTTTACGCCACCCAGACACTGGCCTGGTGGCTGACTCACCGTTCTTAAAAGGTATCGTAGTGTTTATCTTTGTGTCCTTTGCCATTCCGGGTTTTATCTACGGCAAGGTAGTCGGCACTATGCAAACTGATCGTGATGTGATCAATGCGATGGCAAAAAGCATCAGCTCCATGGGGTTGTATATCGTACTGGTGTTCTTCGCGGCGCAGTTTGTGGCTTTCTTCGGCTGGTCGAATCTGGGCGCGATTCTGGCGGTAAAAGGCGCCACCTTGCTGCAGGATATCGGGTTAACCGGCCCAATGCTGTTTGTATTTTTTATTGGTATGTGCGCCATTGTTAACTTGTCGTTGGGTTCGGCCTCGGCGCAATGGGCGATTTTTGCGCCGATCTTCGTGCCGATGCTAATGATTGTCGGTTATTCACCAGAAGTGATTCAGGCGGCATACCGGATTGGCGATTCGGTAACCAACCTGATCACGCCGATGATGAGCTACTTTGGCCTGATCCTGGCCGTGGCCGCCCGCTATAAGAAAGACTTAGGCATCGGTACCCTGATTGCGACCATGCTGCCTTATACCATGATTTTCTTTATCGGCTGGGTAGTGCTGTTTTATCTGTGGGTCTTTGTGCTGGGGTTACCGGTTGGTCCTGGCTCACCCACTTACTATGAATTCACGCAGTAATGGGCTTGAGGGTCTTACTGCTGTCATAAAGCTGTGATATAACAACGGCAGTTTAGACGCCAATTGCAAGCTTGGCGTTTGCCGAATCGAACCAGGCTCCTGCCGATGTAGTGGGAGCTTTTTAAACATTCAGAGAATAGAGTTGTATATGGAACAGAATAAAGTTGTAGGGTTGCATAAAGAAAAACACGCCAAAACCAAAATCAGTTCAGTGCGCCCGTTTAATCATATCGCGCAAGAGCATATGCTGCCGGTGGTGGTACACGAGTTTGTCGTCGCAGGTGCCGAATTCCCGGTGGTGTTTGTTAAAGATCCCGCCAGTGAGCGCTTTCAGTCGGTGGTATTGCTAGGTCTGGCGGCCCGGCAGAATCTGCTGATCAAAGAAGACAAATGGGACGCCATGTATGTACCCCGTGTCGTGCGTAATTACCCACTGTTACTGGTACAGGAAGATCCAAATAGCGACCGCTTAATCGTCGCCATTGATGAAGCCTCTGAGCGCGTTAACGAAGCCGAAGGTTTCCCTCTGTTCAACGACGATGGCAGCGAGAGTGAGTTTTTAACTGTACGTAAGCAGCAGATGGGCGAGTATGTTGATTTTGCGCAAATTACCCAAGCCTTTGTTGAAAAGCTGAAGAGCCTTGAGCTGTTAAAAGAGCAGGTGCTGACAGTGACCATCAACGAAGAAAAACGCAATATCAACGGCATTTACATGGTCGATGATAAAAAGCTGAATGAATTATCGGATGAAGCTTTCCTGGATCTGCGTAAACAAGGTTATTTAACGGCGATTTATGCGCATCTGATGTCACTGCAGCACACGCAGAAGCTGGTACAAAAATTAGCAGAGCGCGAAGAAGCTGCCAAGGCCTAAGCCTTGTACGGATAAATCGGCAAATAACACAACGGCAGCTCAGGCTGCCGTTGTTGTTTAAAAATAAAAACTAATTCAACAAGTTAACTGCGGCCAAATTTAGTCAGTAATGCCAGTCGCACATGTTCCGGTACAAAGCTTGAGACATCACCGCCATGTCGGCACACTTCTTTAACCAGGGTTGATGAGATAAAGGTATTTTTCTCCGACGGCGTCATAAAAATACTATCCAGCTCCGGGTTTAATGAGCGGTTCATACTGGCCAGCTGAAACTCATACTCATAGTCGGCGACGGCCCGCACGCCGCGGATCAGCACCTGCGCCTGCTGGCTTTTGGCAAAATCGGCCAACAGACCGGAAAAACCAATCACACTGACATTACTACAACCGGCAAAGGCCTGCTTTGCCAGCGCTACCCGTTCATCTAAACTAAACAGTGGTTGTTTACTGGGGTTAGCTGCAACCGCGACAATCAGGGTTTCAAACAAGCGCGCCGCACGCAGTACAATATCGGCATGGCCATTGGTTAAGGGATCAAAAGTCCCGGGATACACAGCGCGAATATGCATTAAAAGCAGTTCCTGTAAGGGCCAGCATAGTGCCTGCTGGCAATTAACGACAGTTTGGCGTTACTATAGCAAAATAACCGCTTAAAAAAAGAAGCCTGCAGTTCGCAATGGAAAAGAAGCTCAGAACCAAAGACCGGATTATCCAAGCCAGTATCGCCCTGTTTAACGAAGTCGGTGAGCGTCAGGTTACCACTAACCATATCGCCGCCCATCTGGGCATCAGCCCCGGTAACCTGTATTACCATTTCCGCAATAAAGAAGACATTATCCGGCATATCTTCCGCGAATATACCAAGTTACTGGAAACCAGGATTAAACCGCCTTCAGCCCAAGCCAAGCCACTGGATGCCCTGACTGATTATCTGGATATCGTATTTGAGCTGATGTGGCGGTTTCATTTTTTCTACGCCAATCTGCCGGATATCCTGTCACGGGATCCGGCTTTGCAACAGGATTACCTGCAGGTGCAGCAGGGCGTACTGGCGCGGGTGATGACGGTAATTAAAGCCTTAAAAGCTCAGGGCGTCATTGCAGTTGATGAAGCCGATATCCGCGATCTGGCGCACAATATCAAACTGCTGGTTACCTTCTGGATCAGCTATCTGAAAACCCAGGCGCCACAGGCCGAAGTCAATCAGGCCAATCTGTACCGTGGCGTACTGAAAGTACTGCTGTTATTTAAGCCTTATGCCACCACCGCCGCCCGCGCTGATATGCTGCAACTGCAACATTACTACAGCCAACTGGTCGGAACAGATCTGGCAGCGGCCGATTTGTAGCCAATTCTTTACAAGCGGGGCAGGCAAGCCCCGCTAATCTTCGGTATAATCGCTGCAGCAAGGGCCGCTAAAAAGTACAATAGCGCGTCAAATCAACTTACCCGCCTACATTGCCAGAGGAGGCTTTATGCGCAATGGCGCTTTTCTGCACCATCTACAACAACAAATCGAAGAGGTGAAAGCAGAAGGTCTGTACAAAGCAGAACGTATTATCAGCTCACAACAACAAGCCAGCGTTACCGTTGGTAGCGAGCAGGTACTAAACTTTTGTGCCAATAACTATCTGGGCCTGGCCAATAACCCCGAGCTGATTGCTGCCGCGCAGCAGGGCCTGCAAAGCCACGGCTTTGGTGTCGCCTCAGTGCGTTTTATCTGTGGTACCCAGGATATCCATAAACAGCTGGAAGCGAAAATCAGTGCCTTTTTAGGTACCGAAGATACCATCCTGTACTCTTCCTGTTTTGATGCCAATGGCGGTTTGTTTGAAACCATCCTTGGTGCCGAAGATGCGGTGATCTCGGATGCACTGAACCATGCCTCTATTATTGACGGTGTGCGGCTTTGTAAAGCCAAACGCTACCGTTATGCCAATAACAATATGGCCGAGCTGGAAGCCCAGCTGCAGCAGGCCGATGCCGATGGCGCCCGTTTTAAGCTGATTGCCACTGATGGCGTGTTCTCGATGGATGGCGTGATTGCCGACTTAAAAGCGGTCTGTGATCTGGCCGATAAATACAACGCCATGGTAATGGTTGACGATAGCCATGCCGTGGGTTTTGTGGGTAAAAATGGCCGCGGCACCCATGAATACTGTGAGGTGATGGACAGAGTCGATATTATTACCGGTACCCTGGGCAAGGCGCTGGGCGGTGCCTCCGGTGGTTATACCTCAGGTAAAAAAGAAATTATCGAATGGCTGCGGCAGCGTTCACGGCCTTATCTGTTCTCGAACTCGTTAGCGCCTTCTATTGTTACTGCGTCAATCAAGGTGCTGGAGATGCTGGAGCAGGGCGGCGCGCTGCGGGAAAAGCTGTGGCAAAACGCCAATTATTTCCGCGAGCAGATGACGGCCGCCGGCTTTACGCTGGCCGGTAAAGATCATGCCATTATTCCGGTGATGCTGGGTGATGCCAAGGTCGCCGCCGAAATGGCGAAACGCATGCTGGCCGAGGGCATCTATGTGGTTGGTTTCTCCTTCCCGGTGGTACCGAAAGGCCAGGCGCGGATCCGCACCCAGATTTCGGCGGCACATACAAAAGAGCAGCTGGATAAAGCCATTGCGGCCTTTATCCGTATTGGTAAAGACATGGGCGTGATCGCATAAGGCGGGGCGTAATAATGAAAGCATTAGCAAAATTAAAAGCAGAACCGGGCATTTGGCAAACCGAGGTTGAGAAACCGCAAGTGGGGCCAAACGATGTGCTGATCCGGATTAAAAAAACCGCCATCTGTGGCACAGACGTGCATATCTACAAATGGGACGAATGGGCGCAGAACACCATTCCGCATGGCATGGTAGTGGGCCATGAATATGTCGGCGTTATTGAAGGCATGGGCTCAGAAGTGCGCGGCTTTAAAGTGGGTGACCGTGTCTCCGGCGAAGGCCATATTACCTGTGGTTACTGCCGTAACTGCCGCGCCGGCCGCGTGCATTTATGCCGTAATACCATTGGTGTGGGGGTAAACCGTACCGGCTCCTTTGCTGAATATCTGGTGATCCCGGCTTATAACGCCTTTAAACTGCCGGACAATATCCCGGATAATATTGCGGCGATCTTTGACCCCTTTGGCAATGCCGTACATACCGCCCTGTCTTTTGATCTGGTGGGTGAAGATGTGCTGATCACCGGCGCCGGCCCTATCGGTATTATGGCGGCCGCGGTCGCGCGCCATGTTGGTGCCCGGCATGTGGTGGTAACAGACGTTAACCCGTACCGGCTTGAGCTGGCGCTGAAAATGGGCGCCAGCCGTGCCGTTGATGTCAGCAAACAGAACCTGAAAGACGTGATGCAGGAGCTGGGCATGACCGAAGGCTTTGATGTTGGTCTGGAGATGTCTGGCGTTCCGGCAGCCTTTAACAGCATGCTGGATACCATGAACCATGGCGGTAAGATTGCCATGCTGGGCATTCCGCCATCGACCATGGCGATTGACTGGAATAAGGTCATCTTTAAAGGCCTGGTAATTAAAGGCATCTACGGCCGGGAAATGTTTGAAACCTGGTATAAGATGGCGAGCTTAATTCAGTCTGGTCTGGATTTAAGCCCGATTATTACCCACGAAATGCCAATGGAAAACTATAAAGAAGGCTTTGAGATTATGTGCTCAGGCCAGTCGGGTAAGGTGATCCTAAACTGGTCTTAAGCCCCGGCTTAAACAGCCCCGTCCGCTGTGGCGGGGCAGTACACCTGATTACGTCCCTGCTGTTTGGCCTGGTACATCGCAGCATCAGCTGCTGCCAGCAGCGCACTTAAATCGTAACCGGCCTGATTGCTGTCTGCTACACCAAAGCTGGCGGTCACTTTAAATTGCTGCTGATAACCACTGGTATCAATATCTGCCAGCGCCGTACGACAAATCTCGGCCAGCATCGACGCCTGCTCGGCAGTGCAGTCAGTCAGCAGGATCACAAACTCTTCGCCACCAATACGGCCAAAAATATCGCTGTGCCGGATAAAGTTGCGGCAACTTAGCACCACCTGTTGCAAGGTCCAGTCACCGGCAGCATGACCAAAACGGTCATTAATTTGTTTAAAGTGGTCCAAATCAAACAGGATCAGCGCTACCGGCCGCTGCGCCCGGATGCAATGGGTAATTTCCCGCTGCGCCTGCTCGGTAAAATGATAACGGTTGCTAATGCCGGTAAGTTGGTCAAACTCGGCCATTTTGCGGTAACGCTTACTGCGGGTCAGGCCACGGTAGGTCAGCAAGCCAAGGATTAAACTCAGGCTACCAATCAGTAATAGCAGCAGGTAACGGTTTTCCGCCTGCTGCTGATATAAATTACGTTCCAGCGTAAGCAGTTCATTATCTTTATCCAATAGCTGGATCCGTTGCTCTTTCAGACGGGCCTCGCCACTGGCCAGCTGGTAAGCCAATTGCTGCGAGGCTTTTTCTCTGGCAATCGCCAGCTCGGTATCACGGCGTTTTTCGCTATAACGCAGCAGGTTGTCAAAGTTACGCTCCGCCTGCGCCAGCAGCGTTAGTACCCGGTAGGTACTCAGCACCGCCGGATCATTGCGATCGCCCGGTAAACTTTGCTCAGCGCGCTGCGCCAGCTCACTGGCTGCAGCAAACTCGCCCTGTTGTAATAGCGCTTCTGCGGCGGCGGCGTTAAAACCGGCGGTTAAAATCGGATAATTAATCTGTTCAACCTGAGAATAATACTGCTGATAAAACGCCAGGGCAGCAGCGGCTTGCTGTTGTTCCAGTAAATAGAACATATGGTTGCGGGTAGCTAAAAGATAAAAAAGTGTTTCAGCACTATCTTTGCATAAGCTGCTAGTTTCATCAAAATCCTGAATATAAGATTGGAATGTCTGAGTTTTGTAGCTGCTCTGTAGTCCGAGCGCCTTTAACCTACAGCGAATACTCTTATCCGAAGCTATACTCAGGCCTCGCTCAACTAAATGTTGTGCTAGGTCAAATCGATCTATATTGTTGTAAAGTAATATTATTTGCCCAGTAAGTTGATAGTAAGCCAGTTCATCTGTAATGTTTGGTAAATTGACCAGCAACTGTTCAATACTGATAAAAGCATTGATATACTGAAAACTCAAAATATCGATATTTACCCGTAATCCTAGCATTCTTAGCGAGAGATGCTTGTCTTGTGTTGATTCGTGTTGTTCTAAAATTGCTTTGGCCTGACTAAACTCCCCAGATAATACTAAGTCCCATGAATATAAAAGCGCTAAATGGCTTTTCTGATTTTTGGGCAGGGCTTCCAACTCAAGGTAAGGCTTTAATTTTTTCACGTCTGAGCTAAAGCGACTCCGGTCTTTCAATCGGAGTTCTTCCAGAGCAGTTAGTTGGCTCTGGATATCAACAGCAAACAACGGCGTACAATTTAATAGTAGCGTTGTTGCGAGTAGCCAGACGATGCCGTGTGACATCAGTGATGCTGACTAGCCGACCGCATTAAAAAGCAATTCGTCATTAGCTTCTTCAGGATCAGGCTCTTGCTCATCCGGTGTTTCGGGGGCTGGCACTGAGGGCTCTTCTGGTGTTATAACAAAACAAATTATTTTACTTTTTAGCAGGGACTCTTCGGTTTCTCTCAACTCAGCCAATAGCGCAGCATTATCGGATTCGACGCTGGGTTGCCAGACCGGTGTAAGTGCCAGGCTTAGTAGTTGCTCAGATAAAGTAGACATTAGCAGGGCTCGGTAATTAAAGGTCGATATGCCTAATGTAGGCAGTTTTTATGACAGCAGCAAGGGGCCTTTGGTTTTATTTTCGGGATTCTTCCGCCGGGTTCAGCTTAAGTGGCCGGCTTAGCCGTAAAAAGCCATCCGCTAGTTCGGCACTGACCTTAAACCCCAGCTTGGCTGCCGAATGCAGGGCGGCGAGATTTTGCTGCTGGATCCTTTTGCTCAGGGTTTCAATTCCGCCCAGACACCCGGCCTGCGCAATCAACAATCGGCTAAGTTGGGTGCCGAGCCCCTGCTGTTGCCAGGCAGGTAACAACATACGGCCAAGCTCAGCCTCGCTGGCATTGGCGCCCGGTAATAACATCGCCAGCCCGATAGCGCCCACTCCGGCCAGTTGTACCTGAAAATACGCTGCCGGCCAGCTGGTGGTTGTCGCTGTGGTCACAGGCAAAGAGGCAGGCTGCTGCAGGTGCTGTAGCAGCGTATTAAAACGCGCCCGCGCCTGCGTTATGCTTAGTGCCGGACCGATATGCCGCATTACCTGGGGTTCGCAAAATAACGCCAGAAATAGTGGCTCGGCCGCAGGGTCAAGAGCCTGTAACGTCAGGCCGGGTTGGCTGGTGCCGTTAACGGCTAACATCTGTTGCCTGATCCAGTGCGGCCAATTGTTGCAGCAGTTCCGTATTGGCCTGTAGCGCGCTACAGGGCGGGATCACCAGTGTGGTTTTACCGCTGACAGTGGCCTGTGCCAGTTGGGCTAATGGTAAATGCTCAATGCGAGCTTGCTGGGTCGGCAGGCTGGCCGCTTCATAAAGGGTAACCTGATGTGCCGGCGGATAAAAACGGCATAAATAGTCGCTTAACAGCTGCCGGTATTGGCCGGGGGTGGCAAAGCGTGCCAGACTGCGGTCGCCGGCAACACCCAGTTGCCATAAAATAAGGTAGGCGGCGGTATCGATAGTGCGCTGATAAAACATAAACTGGCTGCATTCGTACAGCTGGCAACCATAGCGACCCGGGTCAATCCCCAGATCGGCATACAGACAGTCTTCGGCTGAGATCGCCGGTAGCATCCGGCTAAAATAGCCTTGTTGCTGTGCCTGCTTCACTGCCTGATGCGGTACCCAGGCAAAGACCCCCGGATGACCATAAAAGGCGCCAACCACCTTTTTACCGGCTACGACTTCAGCCAGCATCGCCTCAACCATTAGCTGATAGCTATGCTGGCGTGATGGCCCCTGATGATAATAAGGCTGCAGTGAGCGGGCGTCCGGGTGCATCTCCAGTAACCATTGCTCGGTTAACGCATCGGCCATTAGCACAAAGACCACATCGGCAGCAGCGATATAGTTGCGGCTAAGCGGGTCCAGATGGGCGCCCAGCATAATGCCGGTACCCAGGCAAATCAGACTGCCCTGCGTCATGTGGCCCCCTAGTCGCTGCGTTGTTGCTCAAGTAACTGCAAAATATCCCGGCTTTTGGTCAGTAAGCGCAGCTGGCTAAATAACTGCTGCGCCTCGGGGTATTGCAGTTTCAGGTAACTAAACCATTGCTTTACCCGGTTAGCGTAATATTTGCCTTTATCGCCGGCAATTTCAAATTCGGAATAGTGCATCAATAACGCCAGCACCTCTGGCCAGGGCAGTGGGGCGGCCTGATCACGGATATGCCGCGCCAGATTGGGCATCGCCAGCGCGCCGCGGCCAAGCATAATATCCTGGCACTGACTTTGCTGCTGACATAGCAGCGCTTGTTCGGCATTCCAGATCTCGCCATTAGCAACCAACGGTATTTTTACCTGCTGCTTTATTTTGGCAATCCAGGGCCAATACGCCGGTGGCCGGTATCCATCGCTTTTGGTGCGGGCATGGATTGCCAGGCTGCTGGCGCCGGCCTCGGCAATGGCTTTAGCATTGTCAAGCGCCAGGCTGGTATCGTCATAACCGAGCCGAATTTTGGCGCTGACCGGAAACTGCGCCGGTACGGCGTCGCGCACGGCTTTTACGATCCGATACAAGGTCTCGGTTTCTTTTAACAGCACGGCGCCGCCGCGGCTCTTATTCACTGTTTTTGCCGGGCAACCAAAATTCAGATCGACGCCGGGTGAGCCCAGTTCCACCGCCCGCGCTGCATTTTCGGCCAGCCAGTGTGGTTCCTGCCCCAATAATTGCACCCGTACCGGGGTGCCGGCGCGGGTTTTACCACCTTGCAGCAGTTCCGGGCACAGCCGGGTAAACACCCGGGCCGGCAGTTTTTGGTCTACCACCCGCACAAATTCGGTAATGCACAAGTCATAGCCGCCAATTTGCGTCAGCATCTCGCGCATCAGGTGATCCACCACGCCCTCCATCGGGGCCAGTACGATTTTCATTTAGTCACTGTTTTGCTTCATTTAGTTGCTGTCTTGCGGCGAGGTGGCGTGCGCATGCTGGCGTTGCCGGCGGCAGCGCTCGGAGCAGTAGCGCACGTCATCCCAGTTACGCTGCCACTTTTTGCGCCAGCTAAAAGCTAACTGGCACACCGGGCAGATTTTTTGCGGCAGGGTGGTTTTGTGGTGGGCCATAAAGCCGCCTTAAACGCTATAGATGGTGCGCAGTTCCTGGCGGTGCAACAGCTCGGCCAGCTCCGGTAATTGCAGCGGCTCCAGCTCCAGCACATCCAGAATACGGCTTTGATGCAGCTGCCATTCCGGATCCAGATTAACCTGAAACAGCTGCCGGCTTTCACCACTGAAAAATTCGGCAATTTTTAAAATGGCAAAGCGCTGATGTTCGGCTTGGTTATCGGTTTCCAGCAACAGCGCCGGGCTGTGGTGATAGGCAATAATATTACACAGCGTCTGGGTCAGGCCCCAGGATTCGGCAATCAGATAGCCCAGCACTTCATGGCTGGTATGAAAATGCTGCTCTTCAATACTGCTGACTGCCTGCTGTTGCAACAAACCTTGCTGCAGCACAGTGGCATATTGGGGCGCTTGCTGGCTAATCAGTGCCATGCCGGCGTTGCGAAATAGCCCCAGTGAGTAACAATCGTCCTGAAACTGCTGGTCAAAATTCAGCTGTTTCGCCAGCGTCATCGCCAGGGTGGCGGTATGCAGGGCATTGGTCCAGAGCTTGCGGCTAAACTCATCCTGGCGGCCTTCTTCCAGCGTAAAGCGCAGCAGTACACTGCGTACCAGCATGACTACCCGGTTTAATCCCAGATAGCGGCAGGCTTGCTCCACCGAGGTAATTTTATTGCGTAGCCCAAAGTAGGCCGAGTTGACCACCTTGAGCGTAAAGCCAGCAATACCGATATCCAGCGCAATCAGCGAGGCAATCCGGTTTAAGTCCGGTTCGGCGGCATTCAGTTGTTGCTGGATATGCCGCAGCACCTGGGGTTGTGGCGGAATGGTAAAGCCCTGCAGCGCATGCTCAACCAGGCTCATATCGATTGCTTTGACCATCTGCTGTACTCCCGCGCCCTTTTGGGTATGCCCTTTTATCGTGCGCTGCTGCTAATCAGAATTAAGGATTTACGAATCGAGGTAAGGCCGGCCCAGCATTAATTGCTGTGCCAGTTGTGTTTCTGCCTGCTGATCAGTGAGCTGCAGGTCGAGAAACTGCACATCAAATTGCAGCAGGTCGTCGTCTGCTAAATGCACCGCCACCAGCTTATCCGGTACCTGATGCACCTGACGGTAGGCATTAATTGCTACCTGGGCGGCTTGCTCCATTAAGGCGAGAAAATGCCCGAGCGGATAGCGCTGAAATACCGGATCATCCAGATGTGCCCAGCCTAATAAGTCACCGCTGATGCTGCCATCGGCATGATCGGTAAACAGCATTGAAACGGCGGCGCAGCTGGGGTTTTCCCCCGGGGTAAATTGTTCGGCATCCTGCTCGGAAAACAGCAGCACATAGCCAAAACCCGGGCAGCCTTCGGCATCCATTTCGTCGAACGACGGATCGTACAACAGGAACAAACGATTATCAGACATGGGCACCCCGGCTAGCTAAACAAAGCCCTATTCTACCTGAGGTCGGAGCTGCACTAAAGCCCTCTGGCCAGATCCTGCTGCGAATTAACCGCAAGCGTGTTTTGGCGGTAGAGTTTGGCGGCGTAGCTTTAGCTGAAATCGTCGGTAACGGGTAAGGGCATTTCCAGCAGCAGCGCCAGCAGGTTAAGCAGACCTTGTTCCGCAACAGAAGCGGTTTTATCTGCGGTAACAGCGGCGAGTATGGCTTGCCATAATTGCTGCTTAACTGCTGGTGACGCGGTAAGCAGTGGCCGTAGCGCCTGATCTAACTGGCTAAATTGCACTGCCGGTTGCGCGGTTGTCGTGTCCAGCTGCAGTGCAAGGAGTGCGGCCTGCCAGGCTTGCTGTTGCCGGCTGCTGTCGCCAGCGGCATTGGCCACAGCGCTTAGCAGTGGTAGCAACGCAGGTAACAGCTCCGCCAGATTTTGCCGGTTGTATTGGCGTACCAGTTCCTTACTGTCGAACTCGCTGGCCACCACATGCTCCAATAAGCTTAAACTTAACCACTGCGCCAGATCCGGCGTGTTACCGGCAAGGTGTCGCAGTAACGTGTCAAAGGCGCGGAACTCTGACTCACTCAGCTGCTTAAGCGCTGGTACCGACATTTGTAATAACTGCACCTGCTGTGGCAGGGCCAGGCGTTGTACCGGATCGGAGAGCTGATCGACTTCGGCCAGCAGCTGGCTACCACCATAGGCCTTAATAGCAGTTAACTGCGCAGCTAAGGTGTCGGTTCTAAGGAGTAAAGCACAGGCGATGGCTTGTGCCGAACGGGTCTGATGACTGCTTTGCATCAACAATACCGGGATCGCCGCCAGCATGGCCCGACGTTGCCGTTCCTGTGGTTGTTCTGCTGCTTGCGATGGCGTGGGTTTAACCGGCGCCTGGCTTGCCGGGTAGCGGCCATTCCAGCTCGGGTCGAGCCGGCGAATACGCTTTTCCAGTGGCGGATGAGTGGCAAAGATAGATACCCAGCGGCTTAGCGCTTCGCCAAAAAATAAATGGCTGACTTCATCGGCATTGGCGTGCTGCACTTTGGCGCCGTATTGATGGCCACCGATACGCTTTAAGGCGTCGGCAATACCGCTTGGATTACGGCTAAACTGCACGGCAGAGGCATCGGCCAGATATTCACGCTGCCGGCTGACGGCAGCCTTAATCAGATTACCAAAAAACGAACCGAGATAGCCGATCACGACCAGGCCAAGACCCAGCAGCATAATGGCGCCGGCACCCTCATTATTATTGCGTCTGGAGCGGGCATAGCTGGCGCCGCGGCCAGCGCGTAACAGGTAATAACCAAGATGGCCGATAAATAAAATGCCATTTAGTACCGCGATTAGCCGGATATTCATCCGCATGTCGCCATTTAGAATATGGCTAAATTCATGGGCGATCACGCCCTGCAGTTCGTCGCGGCTAAGTTGCTCCAGCGCACCTTGGGTGACACCTATCACGGCATCGGCCGGGCTGTAACCGGCGGCAAAGGCATTAATGCCTTTTTCCGGTAACAGGTAGACCGGCGGTACTGGCAGGTTAGCGGCCAGCGCCATTTCCTCAACTACATTTAACAGCCGGCGTTGTAACGGATCCTGGGCTGAGGGGGATACCCGGTTACCGCCAAGTGCTTCAGCGATGGCGCGGCCACCGAGCTTTAAGCGCTGCCATTTTGCCATTATCGCCAAACCAACCACAGCAATGACCACCAGACTGATACTGCTGATCACTTCCCACGGCAGTTGTAAGGGGGCGCCCTGAAACAGGCTGACACTGACCATTACCAGCAGGTTGGTCAGAACTATCAACGCCAGCACCGCCAGCGCGAACAACAGGATCAGCACCTTAGTATTGCGCCGGGCCAGATCCTGTTGCTGAAAGAAATTGGTGGCCATTATTTAGAAGCTGACTTTTGGCGCCTGTTGAATGTCGGCGCTGTCGGCAAACTCCAGCAGTTTGGCATCCTGTTTGTGGCCAAAGCTGGCGGCAAAAAACATCGGCGGGAAACTTTGTTTGTAACTATTGTATTCGGTTACCGCATCGTTAAAGGCCTGCCGGGCAAAGGCAATGCGATTTTCGGTGCTGGTTAACTCTTCCGACAGCTGCTGCATATTGGCACTGGCTTTTAGGTCCGGATAGGCTTCCATCACCATACTAAAGCGGCTCATAGCCCCTTGCAGCGCCCCTTCGGCCTGGGCTAACTGACTGATGGCGCCGGCATCGCCCGGATTATTGGCGGCAACTTTCAAGCCGGCCAGCGCGGCGTTACGGGCCGCGATCACCGCTTCTAAGGTTTCGCGCTCATGCTGCATATAGGCTTTGGCGGTTTCGACCAGATTAGGGATCAGATCGTAACGGCGCTTAAGTTGCACTTCGATTTGCGCAAAAGCATTTTGAAAGCGATTCTTCAATTTAACCAATTGGTTAAAGATACTAATAATGTAGAACACCAGGGCGGCGATGATCGCCAGAATAATTAACAGGGTCATGCTAAACTCCGTCAGTAGACTTTTATCTATTGTTAATGAAAGTTTAAACTATTGTCCAGTGCTGTGGTAGCGGATTTCGCCAGAATAGTACTAAAGTGCGGCAACCTACGGTATGATAGCGGCCTTGCATCGGGAGTAGCTATGAGTGATTTTAAACGTATTTCAGTGGCTGAAACACTGGAGTTATTAGCACAGCAGGCGGTGGTTGCCGATATCCGCGACGAACAAAGCTTTGCCAGTGGTCATATGGCGGGCGCCTTTCATCTGACCAACACCAGCCTGGGGCAGTTTATGCGTCAGGTGCCGTTCGAACAGCCGGTGGTTGTGGTCTGCTACCACGGTAACTCCAGCCAGAGCGCCGCCCGCTATTTGGCCGAACAGGGTTATGAGCAGGTCTACAGTATGGACGGTGGTTTTGAGAGCTGGCGTACCCGGCAGCCTTTTGTTAGCGGCCAAAGTGATAGCTGATGCTAACTAAAGTTGCGGAATTCCGCGCCCAGCCGGCGGCGTTATTGTTTGCCGATTATTGTCGTAGCCAGGGATTGCAGGTCAAACTTGAACTGCAGGGTGAAGTCAGTGTCTTAATGGCAGCTGCGGATGATGTGCCTCGGGTCGAAGTGCTGCTAACTGAGTTTATCCGCCAGCCGGATCATCCGCGGTATCAGGCGGCGGCCTGGCAACAAAGCCAGAGTGTAAAGCTGGCGCACAAGGTTAATTTAAGACCCCAGCTGGCATGGCGGCAAATGCCGTTAACGCTGTTAGTTTTGCTGCTGACACTGGCGGTCTATGCCTGGCAGCAAATTGATTTTCGTGCCGCGGCGGCCAGCCTGATGCTGCTGGAACAGGCTGAGCTCTGGCGTTGGATTACGCCAATTCTGCTGCATTTCTCATTAACCCATCTGGTATTTAATCTGGCTTGGTGGTGGCTGTTAGGCAGTAAAATTGAACGCTATCAAAGCAGCGGTTTTTTACTGCAACTGGCACTGAGTAGTGCAGTGATTTCCAATGGTTTACAACTGGCATTAGCCGGTCCGAATTTCGGTGGCTTATCTGGCGTGGTGTATGCCCTGGTTGGCTATTGTTACTTAAGCGACCAGCTAAGTGGTCGGCAACGTTATTTGCTAAGCCATGGTTTATTTGGCTTTATGTTAGTCTGGCTTGTTCTGGGCTTTATGGAGCTGTTATGGATCAATATGGCAAATTGGGCGCATTTAGGTGGCTTGGGTTGTGGGCTGTTGTGGGCTTTTTTAAGCCGGGACCGGCGCCGGCCTTAGCCAGCGCTATTGGTACAGATACTTGGTAAATAAAATATCCTGCACTATGGTTTGACCGGTTTCGCGTTTCATCACGGTTTGCAGTTGTTCCAAAATTTGCAGTCGGATTTCTTCGCGACCGCTCAATGATTTAACCCGCTGCTCGGGTTGTTTGCTAAGAATACTGATGATGGTATCCAGTATTAACGGCTCGTGGTATTCGATGGTTTTTAACAGTTCTTTATTGGGCAGCATCAGCTCAACCGATACCCGTAAATAGCCCAAACTGCGGCGATTTTCCGACACATAGTTGGTCACAATATCGGGGTCAAAACCATAATACACTACTTCTGCAGGCGGTTGTTGCGCCAGCGCAGTGCCAGCACTCATCAGCCAAAGAGTAACAGACAATATTGTAAGTTTAAGCAAGCGCAAGGGCAGTAGTCCGGAAGTTGGCAATTACTATTTATCATATCAGCAGCATCAGACTTTGCCTAATTACCGGTGAAATCTTCCTTAAAAAAATCATCACCCTTGCTATAATGCCGGCACTTTTACAGGCCGACTCCGAATTGTTATGACCGCAGTAATATCACTGAATGCGCCCTGGCTAGCGGCTGACACCCTGCGTTTACCTGAAAAACTGCAGCCCTGGTTATTAGAGCCTGCCTCTCTTACGGCGCGGTTAAAGGCACATTGTCAGCAGTTTCGTCTGGCACTGTTGGCTGAAACCACAACAGAGCTGCCAGACTTTTTGTGGCCTTGTTTACCGGCGATTAGCGGTGCCTGTGTGCGGCGCGAAGTTTTGATGTCGTGTAATCAGCAACCGGCGGTGTATGCCCAAAGTTGGCTGCCCGAGAGCAGCCGGCGGCAGTTGTACCAGCTCACTGCACTGGGTGAACAACCATTAGGCGAATTTCTGTTTCAGTTTCCTGATTTACGCCGTGGCCCGATTGAGGTGGCCCGTTTGCAGCTGGCCGGCGCGACCGCAGGTATTGCTGCCGGGGAGTACTGGGCCAGACGTTCGGTATTTTCGGTCGCTGATGCACCGTTACTGGTGGCCGAAGTGTTTTTACCGGCCGTGGAGTTATTATGATGGCACTAAGTTGGCAACAGCGAAACGCATATTGGCAGCTGATGCGGCTGGACAAGCTCATTGGTATTTATTTGCTGTTGTGGCCCACCTGGTGGGCGTTGTGGCTGGCAGCAGATGGTATTCCACCTTTTGATTTGTGGTTGATTTTTACGCTGGGCGTGGTGTTAATGCGCTCCGCCGGTTGCGTGATCAACGATTATGCCGATCGGCAGTTTGATGGTCAGGTTGAACGGACCCGCGACCGGCCTCTGGCCAGCGGTCAGGTTAGCGCGACGGAGGCACTACAACTCTTTGTCCTGTTGTTACTGCTGGCTGCCAGTCTATTGCTGTTTCTTAATCGGGCAACGCAATTGTTGGCGCTGGTAGCCGTGCTGCTGGCCAGCAGCTATCCCTTTATGAAGCGTTTTACTCACTTACCTCAGGTCGTATTGGGTGCCGCTTATAGCTGGGGTATTCCAATGGCTTTTATGGCATTACAGGGTGAGATCCCCAGTTATGCCTGGTGGTTGTATCTGGCCAATTTGTTGTGGACAGTGGCTTATGATACCTTCTATGCGTTAGTCGATAGGCCCGATGATCTGAAAGCCGGCATTAAATCTACTGCGGTATTGTTTGGTGGTTGGGCGTTGCCGATTATTGCCGTCTTCCAGTTAGGCTTTCTGTTGCTGTTAGCGCTGATTGGGCAGCAGTTAGCATTAAGCTGGCCGTTTTTTCTGGCGTTGCTGTTAACCGTTGTGGCTTTTGGCTGGCAGCATTATCAGGCTGCGCAGAGTCGGCAAGGGGCTTTCGCGGCTTTTTTACATAACCATTATGTCGGATTAATGCTGTTTACCGGGCTGGTATGCAGTATGGGGTTTTAACATGAAGAAATGGCTGTTTTCGTTGCTGCTGGTGCTCAGTAGCTGTGCGGCAGTGCCGGATAGCAGCGGTTTTCCGTTGGTGAAACTACAATTGGACCAGCAGGTTGTTGCGGTGCAGCTGGCTGATACCCCCGAGCTGAGAGCTCAGGGCCTGATGTTTCAGGACAGTGCTGAGCCGGGGATGCTGTTACTGTACAGCACGCCACAGCAAATTAGTTTATGGATGCGTAATACCGGTATTGCTCTGGATGTCGCTTTTATTGATGCCAATTGGCAGATCCATCAAATCCGGCCGTTAGAGCCTTTTGATGAAACACCGGTGCCTTCAGAAATTGCGGTGATCGCTGCATTGGAAATGCCGAGAGGCTGGTTTGCCGCCCGCAATCTGGGGGTGGGGAGTCAGCTAAAGTTGTTGGCCGATTAAGTTCCCGGATCGACCATACCCTGCAGACTGTTGTTACGCCTGAACCAGCCAGCGATGCTCAGGCGCTCGCTGGTTGCGGGTAACACCTCGTGCGGAAAGCGCTCACTTTCAAACAGGATTAAGCCTCCCGCAGCCGGCGACAGCCGTTGCAGTAGCTGATCCTGCTCATCATAAAGCACCAGCTCGCCACCGGATTCCGGAGTATTCAGATAGGTTACGGTGGTAAGTACCCGGTTTGAACGGCCGCGAAACGCATCCAGATGTTTTTGATAAAAATCACCCTGTTGGTAGCGTGCATAGTGGCATTCATAATCAAATAAGCCAAGAAAGAAGCGTTGATTAAAGGCTTGCTGTAACTGCTGCATCAATTGCAGATAGTCTTGCTGGGCGCTACTGCTGCCATCGAGCCAGGCAGTCTGATCGCGCCGGATCTGCTGGTTTTGCAGATGATCTTTTTGGCGGCCGACACCGGCACTACGTAACTGCTGTTGCTGTAAATCATCACAGAGTGCAGCGGTGAGAGCGGGCGACAAGAAATGAGGCAGCCATACCCAGCCGTGCTGATAAAAGGCGCTGGCCAGCTGTTCCCAGGTCGCCACAGTAATTGATGACATGATGATTCCGCTTAGTATGGGGCCGTTGCTGATCTGGCGGCTAGTTTGCCATAGCACCGCGAGGCCTTCAATGTGTTGCCTGATTGCCGGGTGAGCCAGTAGGGGCTTTGCTACGTATAGCTTGCTATCACATGGAGGAACCTTTATGCGTATTGCTTTTCTGGCTGCGGCAGCCTTGCTTGCTGGCTGCAGTCAATCGGTCACAGAATACCGGCAGCAAACACCGGTATTACAGCTAGACCATTTTTTTGCCGGCAGTGGCCGCGCTTATGGCGTATTGCATGACTGGCGAGGCCGGCAAACCTTGCGTTTTACCGCTGATCTTTGTGGTGAATGGCAGCAAGGTCGTGGCGATTTATACGAAGTGTTTTATTTTAGTGACGGCAGGGTGGAACAGCGGCATTGGCAGTTGCAGCAGGATAGTCAGGGCAAAGTTAGCGGTACGGCCGGCGATGTGATTGGCGAAGCAGCAGGACAATTGGCGGGTAATGCCTTGTACTGGCAATATGTGCTGCGCATTCCTTATGATGGCAGTACGCTGGATGTCACGGTAAAAGACTGGTTATATCTGATCGACCCACAAAACCTGATTAATCGCACGACGATGCATAAATTTGGCATTAAGGTCGCAGAGCTCACCTTATCGATTCAACAAACCGATGCCGGGGCCGATTGCACTGACTTAAAGCGAAAGGTGGCGGAAGTGGCGGCTACTCAGGGGCAAATCTTGTAAGACTGCAGGCGATCCGCCGTATTACGCGGTCGCCTGCTACCATCGCATCCTTAGTTAGTCGGGCGACCAACCGGAAATTGACTGAAAATCTGGCTGACAACCCGTGCTGTTGCTTCACGCGGTTGTTGTAAATCCTGCTGTTTCAACACCCCTTCTGCAATGCCTTCCCATACCAGTTGCTTACGGGAGGCGTCTACGACATCAATATTCACAGTGCCGACTTTATAATGCACGGTTTCAACTTCAGTCTGATAGTACGGGAAAGGGCTGTAATAACCGCGGCGGTAATGATAATAACCGTAATATGGTACAGCTGAGGTTGTCGTGGTGCGAATATCAGACCGTTGCTGCACGTTAGAGTTGAAATTAATCAGTAAATCAGGCTGTTGCTCGCTAAATTGATAGCCGCGGGCAGTCATCTCGGCGCTGATTGCCGCTTTCATATGCTGCGTGACCAGGCTGGTATAGCCGGCACGATCTGTGGCTAATTCAGTCATAAAACCAAAGGTGCGATAATTACTCAGGTTGGCATCCGGTGCCTGATCAGACCGCACATTCGGGCCAACCGCACAGGCGCTTAACCAAAGGACACTACTTACAACTAAGGTCCGCCAGACTACAGATAACAGCTGCATTTTTATCACCCTTTGCTATTGCATTCAGTTATAGAATATACCAAACAATCGGGCAACACGATCAGTTGGTTTTGTGCTTCAGTTGCCAGATTAGATAACTGAAAAGGTTCGAAGTTCCAACAGCATTGTTGTGCGATTCGCTTTCAGTCCGCAGTCATATTACACTTAGCAAAGCAGATTGCCAGATCAGGCCACTGGTATGAATGAGAATAACATGAAAACGCCAGCTCAACCCAACGCCAAGCCGGACCCGGATAGCCTTAGCCAACAGGCGGCCAGTGCTTTGCAGCAAAGTATGCAAGGCTTTGCTGCTGAACTTGCACAGCAACAGCAACACTGGTTAAGTCAGATGCAGCAGCAGGTCGAAGCGCGCTGGCAGCAGCGGTTAATCGCGCATGAACAGGCGTATCAGAAGCTTTACAAGGATTGGCAGCAAAGCCGTCAACAATTAGATTTCAGTGTGCCGGCACCGGGTGCTGACCCACGGATCCAGGCCGGGCTGGAGAAACATAACCAGCAACTGTTACAAAAACTGCAGCAAACCGAGGCAGAGCTGGCCGCTGTCCAGCAACAATTAGTGCAGCTTGGTGAAAGCCGCACGGCACAACAAAACCAAAGCGAGAATCAGCAAACGCAGTTAGCTGAGCAAGCTGAGCAGTTACAGCTGGCACTACAACGTCAGCTTGCCGCCGAACAGGCACTACAACAGACGCAACACGCCTTGCAGCAGGCCGAGCAAGATAGGCTGCAACTGCAGCAGGCTGCAAAGCTCGAGCAGCAACAAGCGGAGCAAAACGGGCAGCAAGAAATCGCCCGCTTGCAGCAACACCTATCTCAGGCTACGACAGCTTTACAACAGCAGCAGGTGCAAGCTGCAGCGCAACGCAGCGAGCTGACCGCACTGGCACAGCAACTGGCAGCTGCCAGAGCTGAGTTACAGCAAGAACAGGCGCAAGCTGAGTTGCAGCACAATCAGATCACAGACTTGGAGCAACAACTCGCCCGGGCAAGTGCTGCCTTGCAGCAAGCACATAACCAAACAGAGCAATTACAAAGCCAGATTTCAGAGTTGGAACCACAAGTCGCCGCTCAGACCTCGCAAAACGCCGACTTGCAGCAGCAGCTGGCTGCCTTACAGCAACACGTACAGGATCAGCAACAAAAAGCACAATTTAAACATCAGCTTAACCAACAATTGCAGCAAGAAAACCAACAGCTAACTGAAACTCAGCAAGCATTGCAGCAACAACTGGCAACTCTGCAGCAGACGGAAACGGCGCTGCGCGAGCAGAGTGAGCGCAATGAATTATTACTGCAGCAGGCGCGTTTACGCTTAGATATTGCGCTGGAGAAACAGCAGCAGGAGAGCGATCAAGCCCGGGAAACCATTCGGGTACTGCGGATGGAATTAAGTCAGCTTACCGAACAGTATCAACAGCAAATCTCTGATCTGGAACAACGTGTTACCGAATTTAAGCTGAAGTTTGAATACGCGCAGCGACAACTTTCAGCGACCTCATAGCGCGGCGGGTGTTTAGCAGGGTGTAAACACTGCCGCGCGCAATTTACAGGAAATCTATGAAACAAAAAGCCAATAATTTTCAGCAAATGCGGGATTTAACCTTAGCGCAGCAAGGTGCCATTGCTGCGACGCTACTGGAGCGGATGTTACCGAATTATCAGTTGTTTTCCGAAGTCAGTCAGTTTGGTGATCCACAGCTGGTGCGGAAGATTCTCGATTTGTGCTGGGAGTGGTTGACGGTACCCAAAGCCAAAATTAACTTTGAACGCCTGGCCGAAGAGCTGGAGTTAGCGACACCTGAAGTTAATCATTACGATATGTTTGGTGTGTATCCGGCCGTCGACTGTGCCACAGCACTGGATATGATGCTAAATGGTATCAGTCAGCAAGACGGTGCTGAGTTTATTAATGTGGCAAAGATTTCTCAGGCTACCGTCGCGCGCTTAGTGGAATATCAGGCGACTGATGCTGAGATCACCACCGAAGCCGAGTTGAAAAAGCTGGTGCGTGATGATCCCTTGATGCAATACGAAATGGAGTGTCTGGCCGAGCTGATTGCGCTGGTGCAACCGATGCAGCGCATCGGCCGCGAACAAATGCAACAACTGAAAGCCTGGGTGAGAGAGTTAGGGCTAACCAACCTTGGTATGGAGCTGACTCCGGCAGAATCCTGAGTCCTCAGCGGGCAGCGGCTAAGCCGTTGCCTCTGCTCTTAACCACAGCCGGTACGCCAATTGTCCGGCGATTTTTTCTTTTAATAATTGCCAATTTGCCGGCATCGCATTAAGTGCCAGCTCTTTCTCCGTTTCCAGATAAATCAAAGCGCTGTCGCTTAACCAGCCATGCTGCTCCAATGCCTGACAGCAAGGTACGGCCAGACCTTGCCGAAAGGGGGGATCGATCAGGACCAGATTGTACTGTCGCAAAGCCGGGCGTTGCAGCCACTGTAGACAATCCGTGTTGACCACCTCGGCATTGCTGGCACTCAGGCTGTCTAAATGCCGTTGTAATTGTCGGGCCAGGGCCGGTGCTTTTTCTACTAGCGTGACATAGCCAGCATAGCGTGACAGCGCCTCTAAACCCAGGCTGCCGCTGCCGGCGAAACAATCCAAGACTGTACTTTGCGCAGTGTCGTGCATCAGCCAGTTAAACAGCGTTTCTTTCACCCGATCCGTGGTGGGGCGCAGCCCCAGTGCATCCGCTACCGGTAGCTTTTTTCCGCGCCATTTGCCGCTGATAATTCTGACAAATCCACTTTGCCCGCCGCTGGCGGCGCGGCTATTCGATTGTTTCATTGATTCGTTTTTGCCTGACAGATAAAGGTGTTAGTATAAGTCCAATTTTATCCTAGTTTTCACTCTCTGACCTAACAGCATATGACAAAACAAAACAAACTCTTCTCCTGGCTCGGGTTTGGCAAAAAACCAACACAGCCGGAGCCGACTCCAGAGCAAGCACCAGAGCAAGCATCAGAGCAAACAGCAGAGGCCGCAGCCATCGCGACGCCAGAACAGGTGGCCGCTACGGTAATGGTCGCGCCGCCGGTAGTGGCAGAGGCCAAGCAGAACGTTGCTGCGCCACAGGCACCAGCAGAATCAAGCCTGGTGTCGCCTCACGAGCCCACAGCCACCGCTGAAAGTCAGGCTGGCAAGTTAGTGGTTGAGGTACCTGCAGTGAATACAGTGCCGACACTAACGCCAGCTGCTGCACCGGATAATCCGAAAAAGCCCGGTTTTTTTGCCCGCCTGAAGCAAGGTTTGGCAAAAACCAGCCAGAATCTGGGTGCCGGTCTGGCGTCATTATTTGTCGGTAAGAAAATTGATGATGAGCTGTATGAAGAGCTGGAAACGCAGTTACTGCTGGCGGACGTGGGTATGGATACCACACAGAAACTGATTAAACAGCTGACCAGCCATGCCGATCGGAAAGCGCTGAAAGATGCCGGTCTGCTATACGAAAAGTTGCAGCAAGACATGGCAGAGCTGTTACAGCACGTGGAGCAGCCGTTGTTACCTGTCGCCCAGGATGGCCCTTTTGTGATCCTGATGGTTGGGGTGAACGGTGTCGGTAAAACCACCACTATCGGCAAGATGGCGCAGCAATTTAAACAACAGGGTAAATCGGTGATGCTGGCCGCCGGGGATACGTTCCGCGCCGCGGCAGTAGAGCAATTACAGGTTTGGGGCGATCGTAATCAAATCCCGGTAATCGCCCAACATACCGGTGCTGACAGTGCCTCTGTTATCTTTGATGCCTATCAGGCGGCGAAAGCCCGCAAAGTGGATGTGCTGATTGCTGATACTGCCGGTCGGTTACAGAATAAAGCGCATTTAATGGAAGAGCTGAAAAAGATTGTGCGGGTGTTACAAAAAATTGATGCCACAGCCCCACATGAAGTGATGCTGACGCTGGACGCCGGCACTGGTCAGAATGCGCTGAGTCAGGCTAAATTATTTAACGAAGCCGTGCCGCTGACTGGTATCAGTTTAACTAAGCTGGATGGTACCGCCAAAGGCGGTGTGATTTTTGCCATTGCTGATCAGTTTCAGGTGCCGATCCGCTTTATTGGTGTCGGCGAGGCCATTGATGATTTGCGGCAGTTTCAGGCGCAAGACTTTATCCGGGCGCTGTTTAACAAGGAATAACCGCTATGCTGCAGTTTGATCATGTTAGTAAAAGCTATCCGGGTGGTTTTGTTGCACTGGAGCGGATTAATTTTCGTATTGCAAAAGGTGAGATGGTGTTTTTAACCGGTCACTCCGGCGCCGGCAAAAGTACCATTTTAAAGCTGATTAGTATGATTGAACGGCCCAGCACAGGGCGGGTGATGATTAATAATATCGATCTGAGCCGATTGAAACGCAGTCAGGTGCCCTATGTGCGGCGCGATGTCGGTATTATTTATCAAAATCACCGCTTACTGATGAATCATACAGTGTTTGATAATGTGGCGCTGCCTTTAGTGATTGAAGGCTTTACCGGCAAAGAAATGGTGAAACGGGTGCATGCAGCGCTGGACAAGGTCGGCTTGTTAGATAAGCAGCGTTGTTTACCGCAAACGCTGTCTGGTGGTGAGCAGCAGCGGGTTGGGATCGCCCGGGCCGTAGTAAATAAACCGCCGTTACTGTTAGCAGATGAGCCAACCGGGAACCTGGATCCGGAATTGTCGCGCGACATTATGCGGGTGTTTGAAGCCTTTAATCAGGTTGGCGTCTCGGTGCTGGTGGCAACTCACGATCTGGGGCTGATCGCGCGAATGCGTTACCGGACACTAACGTTAAAGCAAGGGCGGATGATTAATGATGGCCTGATGCCGGTGCAGGAGCCACTATGAGTATTCTGTTCAGTGGTCGCGCCAGCGGCGCCAAAGCCAATAAAATCAATTTTATCCGCCGCTTTGTCATGTTTTTCGTTAATCATTTGCGCCAGGCGCTGTTTAGTCTCGGTGAGTTATGGCGAACCCCGGGTTCGTCTTTAATGACCATGGCGGTACTGGGCCTGAGCTTAACCCTGCCAACCACCCTGCATTTACTGGTAAAAAATGTGCAGCAGGTTAGCGGTGGTTTTGCTAAAGCTGCTGAGATCAGCCTATTTATCCGGGACAGTGCTACCAGCCAACAAGTGCAGGGACTGAAAACTATCCTCGAGGGTGATCCGCAAATCGCGGCGGTACGGCATATCTCTAAAGATGCCGCGATGCAGGAATTTCAGCAGGCTTCTGGTTTTGGCGCCGCGCTGAATTATCTGACCGAAAATCCGTTGCCGGATGTGTTGGTGGTGTTGCCGCTGCATACTGAGCCGGCTGCTGCGCGGGCGTTGCAGCAACAGCTAGAGAAAGAACGGATTGTTGAGTTTGCCAAGTTGGATCTGGAATGGTTGCAACGCCTTGATGCCGTGGTACTGCTGTTACAACAAGCGGTGGTAGCGATTGGTTTGTTGTTACTCAGTGCCGTCCTGTTGATTGTCAGCAATACTATCCGGCTGTCGATTATCAGCAAACGGGAGGAGATTGAAGTTATGAAACTGGTGGGTGCCACTGATGCCTTTATTCAGCGGCCTTTTCTATATACCGGTTTCTGGTTCGGGGTCTTTGGTGGCTTATTGGCTTTTCTGGTAACCGAAGTTCTGCTGTGGTGGCTAAGGGGCGCGATAGCCGGTATCAGTGATCTTTATCAGAGCGACTTCCGGCTGCAGGCGATGAGTTTGCAGGAGTTTGGCGGTTTAATTCTGTTAGCGGTGCTGCTGGGGGTCATTGGTTCCTATTTATCTGTACGCCGCCATTTACGTGCCATTGAGCCATCCTAGCGGCTTAACGCTAGCCCTAACAACCGTGTTATTAAAAATCCTTTCTTTATAAGAAGCAGATCTAAAAAGAGATGAAACTAGTATTAGCACTCTCAGTCAAAGAGTGCTAATATCATCTCACTTAGCTCAATACAGGATAAGCAAAACCATGACGAAATCAGCTTATATGCCACTTACGGTAGCAGCCAGCGGTAGTCTGGAGGCTTACACCCATGCCGTCAGTACCATTCCGATGCTTAGCGCTGATGAAGAGCGCAGTCTGGCAGAACGCCTGCAGCAGGATGGTGATTTAGAAGCGGCCCGCCAGTTGATTATGTCGCATTTACGCTTTGTGGTGCATATCGCCCGTAGCTATGCGGGTTACGGCCTGCCAATCAGTGATCTGATCCAGGAAGGCAATATCGGCCTGATGAAAGCCGTCAAGCGCTTCGACCCCACTGTCGGTGTGCGTCTGGTTTCCTTTGCGGTACATTGGATTAAAGCAGAAATTCATGAGTATGTGCTGAAAAACTGGCGCATTGTAAAAATTGCCACCACTAAGGCGCAGCGCAAACTGTTTTTTAATCTGCGTAAAGCCAAAAAACATTTAGGCTGGTTTAATCAGCAGGAAGTACAGCAGGTTGCGGAATCGCTGGGCGTGGCTGAACACGAAGTACGCGAAATGGAATCGCGAATGAGCAACTATGATATGCCGTTCGATGCGCCGGATGAAGATGACGAGCAGGCGTATACTGCACCGGTATATTACCTGGAAGATAAAAGTTCAGATTTGGCGGCGCAGGTCGCGGATGATCAGTGGGATACTGCAGCAGTAGACCGGTTACAGGCTGCTATCCGAACCCTGGATGATCGCAGCCAGGACATTGTGCGTGCCCGTTGGTTGGATAATCACAAGCTGACCTTACAAGAGCTGGCGGATCGTTATCAGGTTTCAGCAGAGCGGGTGCGGCAGTTGGAAAAAAATGCTATGAAGAAACTGCAGCAAGCGTTACAACACTAAGCCATCATAGCTTCGAACACGGCGCCTTTTGGCGCCGTTTTGCTATTAAGAACCTCTAGGGCGTGTTGACGTTTGCTGCTTGTTTTTGCAGCCGTTTGGCTGGTGTTTATACAAGGCAGAGCTTGTGATGTGTAGTTATTCTACATGAACGAGCGATAACGCAGTAGAAACGCCAGCCAAACGCTGCCCGAGGGGTTCGCGCTGGCGGCGCTTTGCTCTTTGTGGCCTGCATGGATGCAGGTCAGGGGCGAGAGCAGGACGCGGTAGCTTCACTCGTCACTTATTTAGAATAACTAAACCGCGCTCCTCGTTTCGCGATCAAAGCGCCGCCAGTGCGAACAAAATCTAAGCAGCAAACGTCAACACGCCCTAATGCTTTATTGTCTATTCTTGCGGTGCGGCAATGGCGGGAGCGGTAAAGCCGGCGGCAATGACGGCATGGCTCTCCGGTAATAAGGCCGAAATACCAACCAGTTCAATCCCTTCTGCCTCTAACTGCGGTAGGCGTCGCTTTAGAAAGCGGTAAGTTTCCGGATACGGGTGGCCAATCGCAATGGCCACCTGGTGACGGCGCGCGATCTGCAGCAGCTGTTTAAACTGGCGCTCCAACGCGGCTTCTGTTAATTCATTATCCAAAAACACATGGCGCGCCAACAGCGTCACGCCATACTGGCCGGCATACTTTTTGGCGGTGCTTTGTGGCGTGGTCAGACTATCAACAAAAAACAGCTGCCGCTGTTGCAGATATTCCATGGTCCAGGCCATCGGCTTGTCCAGAGCGGTAAACAAACTGCCCATATGATTATTGATGCCAATAGCGTACGGAATATCGTCTAGCGCGTGTTGCAGGCTATGACGAATTTGCTGGCGACTCATATGTTGCGTTAGGGCACCCGGGCCTAACGCATTTTGTTGACTGGCTTCCATTGGCATATGCAGCATCACGTCTTTTTGTGAGCGTGAAGCTTGTCTTGCCGCCTGACGGCCATAAGGCGTGTGCGGTAAAACAGCATAAGTCAGGGCGTGCGGCAACTCGACCATCTTTAAGTCTGCTCGCTGATAACCAATATCATCGATAATGATGGCAATGCGGGGATTAGCGAAAGCCAGGCTGCTTACGCAGAACAGACTTAAGCACAGAGCACGAAACAACGGCACAGCAATTCCTTTTCAAAGCCGGTTTTGCAGCTTGCCAGACGCAGCACGCTGTAAAACCTCAGTTTTACCTCACCCATTCAGGTTATAGGACAGCGCGAGTCTGGTGCAAGTTTTTTATTGTTTACCGAGCCAGTTTAATGGGTTGACTGCATCGCCTTTTTCACGGATTTCGAAATACAGGCCCGGATCGGCCTGACCACCGCTGGCGCCGACCTGCGCAATCGCTTCCCCGGCTTCGACATTGTCCCCGGGCTGTTTTAGCAAGCTTTGATTATGGCCGTACAGGCTCATAAAACCTTTACCATGATCGACGACGATGACCCAACCATAGCCTTTTAACCAGTCGGCATAAATCACCCGGCCGTTGGCGATGCTCTGCACATTAGCGCCGCTGACGCCCTGGATCAGAATGCCGCGAGACGCCAGCCCGCCCTGGCGGTTTTGACCAAAGCGCTGCAGCACCCGGCCGCGTAATGGCCACGGATATTGGCCGCGACCTGCGGTCAGACCGGACAGATCTTTATTGCGCTCTGCCAGGCGACGCAGCTCATTAATGGTATTTTGTAGGCTGGTTTCGTTCTGACGTAAATAGGCTAACTGGCTGCCTTGCTGTTTTAGTAGTGCTTGCAGGTTGCTAACCGATTCCTGCTGGCTACTGCGAGCCGCCGTTAATTGCTGCTGCTGTTGTTGCAACGCGGTCAGTTCAGTTTGCAGCTGTTGTTGTTGGTTGCTTAGCTGCTGTTTCACCTGCTCCAGCTGGGTAACAGTATGATTAATCTCGGCTAACTGCCGCAGCCTGGCTTGGTTAAAATATTGATAATAAGTAAGGATACGCTCCAGCTTGCCGGTTTCCTGTTGGTTCAGGATCAGTCTGGAGTAATCATGCCGGCCCAAACTGTAGGCACTTTTCAGCTGCGCCGCTAACAACTGTTGTTGCTCAGTCAGTTGCTGTTGCAGTTGTTGCTGTTGTTGGCTGAGGCGGGCACTTTCTTGCTCCAGCCGTTGTTTACGGCTTGCTGTATCGCGGAGTTTTTTCGCCGCTTCGGCCAGCGCTTTATCTGCAGTTTGTAATTTTTGTTCAGCTTGTTGTAGTTGGCGCCGTTGCTGCCGTACCTGCTGTTCAGTTTGCTTAATCTGCTTTTGCAGTTGTTGCAATTCCTGTTCAGCCTTTGGCGCTTGCTGGGCGACTGCTACAGGCAGCATCAATACTGCCAGTAGCATACTATTGATTCCCAGACAACTTAGCCGCATCTGCATTAAGCCAACTGCATCAATACTTTGCCGGTCATTTCAGCCGGAACGGGCAGGTCCAGCAGCGACAACATCGTAGGGGCAATATCACTCAGCACGCCGCCGGCAACTGCGGTTGCGGGCCGGCCAACATAGATTAAAGGCACAGGATCACTGGTATGGGCCGTATGGGCCTGACCAGAGACGGCATCCTGCATCTGTTCAGCATTACCATGGTCTGCGGTAATCAGGCATTCGCCACCTACCTGTTGTAAGGCTGCAACAACGCGACCAATACTGCGATCAACCGCTTCCACTGCTTTAATGGCGGCAGACATTACACCGGTATGGCCGACCATGTCGCCGTTTGGATAGTTACAGATAATCACATCAAACTTGCCGCTTTGAATAGCCGCGACCAGTTGATCGGTGAGTTCTTCTGAGCTCATTTCTGGCTGCAGATCATAGGTTGCAACCTGTGGTGATGGCACCAGAATCCGCTCTTCACCCTGAAACAGCTCCTCGCGGCCACCACTGAAGAAAAAGGTGACGTGGGCATATTTTTCGGTTTCTGAGATCCGTAGCTGGGTTTTTTGATGTTTGGCCAGCCATTCGCCGAGCACATTATTAAGGCTCTCTGGTGGATAGGCGCAGGGCGCCTTAATATCTGCGGCATACTCGGTCAGCATCACAAAGCTACTGAGCTGCGGTCGTGCCTGACGGGCAAAACCCTGAAAATCAGCATCGACAAAGGCGCGGGTAAACTGCCGCGCCCGGTCGGCCCGGAAATTCATAAAAATCAGCGCATCGCCATCCTGTAGTGCTATCGCCTGGCCCTGCGGATCCAGAATTGCTGAGGCTTTGACAAACTCATCATTTTCATCGCGGGCATAAGCCGCCTCAAGCGCTGCGCTGGCACTATCAAAGCGGTAGGCTGCTTTACCCTGGGTAATCAGATTATAAGCCTGTTCGACCCGATCCCAGCGCTTATCCCGATCCATGGCATAGTAGCGACCGATAACCGACGCAATCTGGCCTTTACCTGAGCTGGCAAAATGTTGCTCAAACACCTTAATCGAGGCAGCAGCGCTGCGTGGTGGCGTGTCACGGCCATCCAGAAAGGCATGCAGATAAACTTGAGTGGCACCGCGTTGTTCGGCCAGTTTTACCATCGCTAATAAATGTTCTTCATGGCTATGTACGCCGCCGGGCGACAGTAGCCCCATCAGATGTACGGCTTTACCCTGGCTGACGGCCTTATCAACAGCTTCAACCAGCACCGGGTTGTGATAAAAGTCACCATCGGCAATGGCTTTGGTAATGCGGGTAAAGTCCTGATAGACAATGCGACCGGAACCCAGATTCACATGGCCGACTTCTGAGTTACCCATCTGGCCATCAGGCAGACCAACGTCCAGACCTGAACCGGAAATCAGCGTATGCGGATACTGTTGCCATAAGGCATCCATTACCGGCGTGGCTGCCTGCGCAATGGCATTATGCTCTCTTTCCTCACGGTAGCCCCAGCCATCCAGGATCAGTAAAACCAGGGGTTTCTTCGGTGTGGACATACAGTCTCCCTTAACAGGTCAATTGATTTTGTGGAAATAGCGGAATAATGCTGCTTATCTTACCGTTTTTTTGTTTTTGCACCAGTGATCATTCGCCATCAGTGGCCTGGCGTTGTGGCTTGCGGTGTTTTTTAGCTGTCGATTTGCCATAAAATCGGTATACTCAGCGCTGTTTTTTAATCTCAATCAGAAGAAAAGTTGCGCTATGGACCAATTACTCGAATTTGCCGGAAATCATCTGCTGTTAGCGATCATTTGGCTGGTGTTAGTGATGCTGATTATTGGCAGTTGGCTGAAGTCCAAGCTGTCGCCAATCAAAGCGATCAGCCCGACTGAATTAACGCTGAAAGTGAATCGCGAAAACGCTGTGGTGTTGGATATCCGCGGGGAAGAGGATTATCGCAAAGGGCATATTACCGACGCCCGTAACGTAAAACTGGACCAAATTGATAAACAGCCACTAACCGGGCTTGAAAAGCAAAAAGATACGCCCATTATAGTAGTGTGTCAGGTTGGGGTTACCGCGCAAAAAGCGGCAGCCGCATTGGCGAAACAAGGTTATAGCCAGGTATCCATTCTGCAAGGTGGCATGAATGCCTGGACCGGCGCCAGTTTGCCGGTAGTAAAAGCGAAGAGGTAAGCATGGCTGAAGTCACTATTTACACTAAAGCCTATTGTCCTTACTGTGTAAGGGCGGTGGGTTTGCTGCGCGAGAAGCAGGTGTCTTATCAGGAAATCCGCATTGATTTGCAACCCGAGCGCCGGGATGAAATGATTAACCGCGCTAACGGCCGCACTACGGTGCCGCAGATCTTTATTGGTGAGCAGCACATTGGTGGCTGTGACGATATGTTTGCGCTGGATGCCCAGGGTAAACTTGATTCATTATTACAAGCATAACTTAAAACAGGATCTATCATGGCAGAACAACAAGCCAACGGCGTAGCAGCAGAGCAGGCTGCACAGGGCGTACAATTTGCAATTCAGCGTATTTTCGTAAAAGACATTTCTTTTGAAGCACCGAATGCACCAGCGATTTTCCGCAAAGAGTGGAAACCAGAAGTCAAATTAGATCTGGATACCCGCAGCGAAAAGCTGGATGACAGCACTTATCAGGTGATTCTGTCTTTGACCGTGACCACCACTGTGGGTGATGAAACCGCTTTTCTGTGTGAAGTACAACAAGCCGGTATCTTCTCTATCAGCCAGCTGGAAGAAGCGCAGATGGCACATATGCTGGCAGCATTCTGCCCGAACATTCTGTTCCCATACGCCCGCGAAGCCGTATCGAACCTGGTTAACCGTGGCACCTTCCCACAGTTAAACCTGGCACCGGTCAACTTTGACGCTTTATTTGCCCAGTATCTGCAGCAGCGTCAGTCTGAAAGCCAACAGCTGAACGCCTGATGAGCCGCACCTCAGCGATGACGGTCTTAGGAGCAGGGTCTTATGGCACTGCTCTGGCAATTTGTTTAGCCCGCAATGGTAATCCTATAACCTTATGGGGGCGCAATACCGCAGAAATCGCCCTGATGCAGCAACAACGGCTGAATCAGAAATATCTGCCGGATATCCCGTTACCTCCGAGTTTAAGCCTGACGGCCGATTTAGCCTCTGCCATTCAGCAAAGTCGCGACATTCTGGTAGTGGTACCGAGTCATGCTTTTGCCGATACGTTAAAGCAAATCAAGCCGCTGTTAGCGCCGGATGCCCGGGTTGCCTGGGCAACCAAGGGGCTGGAACCAGAAACTGGCCGTCTGTTACAAGAGGTCGCGCGGGAAATTCTCGGCGAGCAGATATCGCTGGCCGTATTGTCCGGGCCAACCTTTGCTAAGGAGATGGCCGCGGGTTTACCAACAGCCATATCGTTATCTTCGGCTGATCCAGAGTTTATCCGGCAACTGTCTGATTTATTGCACTGTGCCAAGACATTCCGGGTCTACACCAATAGTGACTTTATTGGCGTACAGCTGGGTGGTGCCGTGAAAAACGTGATCGCCATCGGTGCCGGTATGGCAGATGGTATTGGTTTTGGTGCCAATGCCCGTACTGCACTGATTACCCGTGGCTTGGCCGAAATGTGTCGTTTAGGCTGTGCTATGGGCGCTCAGAAAGATACCTTTATGGGGATGGCAGGGCTGGGCGATCTGGTGCTGACGTGTACTGATAACCAGTCACGTAACCGGCGCTTCGGCTTATTACTTGGCCAGGGTAAAGGGGTTGAGGAAGCGATGCAAAGCATCGGCCAGGTGGTTGAAGGCTATCGTAATGCCAAAGAAGTCTTTAATCTGGCACAGCGGGTCGGGGTCGAAATGCCGATTACCGAGCAGATTTATCAGGTGTTGTATCAGGGTAAACACGTCAAATTGGCAGCCCAGGATCTGCTGGGCCGCGAACGCAAGGACGAAATCAGTTAGCTATCTGGCGCTGGTTATTCAACAGTTGGTTCTCTTTCAGCAATAACTGACCTATGTCTTCAGCCGGGATCGCCCGGCTGAATCTGTGGCCCTGCTGACAATCACAGCCCATCACATGCAGCAAGTAAGCCTGCATCTCAGTTTCGATATTGGTTGCAGTCACATCCAGCTCCAGATATCCGGCTAACCGGATTAAGGTAGCGCAGATATTGCGCTGTTGTTCTTGCTGTTCGACATAACGCACCAGTGATGGCGCCAGCTTTACGCCGTTAAACGGAAATTGCCGTAGTTGCGTCAATGAGGAGACGCCCTCGCCGAAATTATCCAGAATCAGCCGAAAACCAAGCCGTTCCAGGCTATTCATGCGTTCGCGCAGCCAAATTGTCGGATGCCCGAAGATCGCTTCTGACAGCTCTAACTCAAACAGGCTGGCCGTTAATTCAAATTCAGCTAAGGTGTCCTGCATAAAGCGCAGAAAATCTTTTTGCGCAAACTGTTGAGCGGAAATATTCAGTGCCAGCCTGCCGCGCATCAGGCCGGTTTGCTGCCAGTAACTGACTTGCTGACAGGCTTTACGGAACACCAGGCGATCGAGGCTGATAATCAGGCCGGTTTCTTCAACCACCGGCAAAAAAGTTGGCGGCGGCAACATGCCCCGGCGTGGGCTGGGCCAACGTAATAAGGCTTCAAAACCAACAATGCGGTTGCTGCTGATACTGAATTTAGGCTGGTAGTACAGTTCAAACTCACCTTGCGCGGCACTGCGATACAGTTCACCTTCCAAGGCTAACAAATCTGGCGCTTGTTGCTGACTGGCACTGTCGGCAAAACAGAGCGCACTTTCGGCTTGCTGTGCGGCACGACCGGCGGCTTTTTCAGCACTGCTGAATAGGCTGCTGACATCCTCACCATCATTTGGGCTGATGCTGATGCCAATATAGATCCGTAACGACGAACGCATACCCTGGGCATCTTGCTGGTTAAAGCCGCTGATTACTTTATGGGCTAACTGATTGAGAATAATATTGTTATTGTGCAAGCACAAATGGGGTGGAATCAGGATGCTAAAGTTTGCCCCTGCTTGACGAGCCAACAAAAATTTACTGGGGACCAGTGTTTGTAACCGCTCGGCGGCCTCACTCAAGCGAGCATCTGTCAGTTGTTCGGGGTGTTGCGCCAAGCTGCTATCATGCAACCGCAGAAACATCACTGCCACTGAGGGGTAGTGCGCGTCACAACTAAGTAATGCCTGACGTAGTTGCTCTTCAAAGATAAAGGGGTTGGGTAGTAGCGTCAGGTCATCCCGTACCTGCAGCTGCTGCTGACGTTCGTTTTGTTGCCGTAACTGGGTAATATTTTGCCCGTATAGCAAATAGAAAGGACCTTTTACACTTTCGGTTGCCAAGGCATGAATACTGATTTTATAGGCTTCGGCATAACGTTCTGTTTTCAGCCAGACTTCGCCGTGCCAGACACCGTGCTGACGTAGCTGGCTTTTCAGGGTGCTATCCAGACTAACGCTGCCCTCGGCATCCGCATACAACGGCAGTGCTAAGGCCAAGGTGCTATGATCCTGCACCTGTAGCAGACTTTTTAACGAGGTACTGGCATTTCGCAGTAACAGGTTCTTGTCGAGCACGGCTATAATGCCGGGTGTTTCTGCCAGTAGCTGCTGAAAACTGCGCTGCTGGCGTAACAGCCTTTTGCTGCGACGGCTCAGGCTGCTCAGGGTGAGTAACAGTGCTAAACCCATTAAACAAAGCACGGCTGTAGTCAGTAACAGACCGCCTTCGAGAAAGGTTTGCTCGGCATAGGCAGGGGTTGCCAGTGTCATCAGCAAAATGATCAGGCCGGAGCTGAGCTGCAGCATGCTGTTATCGTCCTTGGTTAATTAATGACCACTATTGAATATAGTTGGTTTGAGCTAACAGGCACAAGTACCTGACAGAAAAATATTTTGTGTTGTCATGACTGCGCAGCGCTGATGACGGCAAAGGAGCTTTAGCATGTTACATATTGCGCTTTTTCAGCCACAAATTGCCCCTAATACCGGTAATATTATTCGGCTGGCGGCGAATAATGGTTGCCGCTTACATATTATCGAACCGATGGGCTTTGATTTTGAAGAAAAGAAATTACGGCGCGCGGGATTAGACTACCATGATCTGGCTAATGTCAGCCGTTATCCGGATTACGCTCATTTTTTTCAGGCGATGGCCGGTAGACGGATTTATGCTATTACCACCAAAGGAAGTCGCTTTTATCATCAGGTGAGTTACCAGAGCGATGATGTGCTGTTGTTTGGTTCAGAAACCAGCGGCTTACCGGATAGCGTACGCGATAGTTTGCCGGCAGAGCAGAAAATTCGTATTCCGATGCAAGCCGGTGCCAGAAGTTTAAATCTGTCGAACAGTGTGGCTATTGTCAGTTATGAAGCCTGGCGACAACTACAATTCGCCGGTGGTGTCTAGAGCACCATATAGCTGGCGCTAAGCCAGTTGCTGCAGAAACTGATTAATGGCAGCAAACACCTGTTGGCGCATGGCATCCTGCTCCATCAACAACTCGTGCCGGCCAGCGTTAATACTGCACAGCGTCTTCGGTAAAGCTGCTGGCAGGGCATTAAACCATTGCCGCTGCGCAGTATTGGCAACCACTTTGTCGGCGCTGCCTTGTATTAGCAGCACCGGCGTTTGACAGTTCACCACATCCCGCCTTAGCTGACGCATAGCCAGAATGGCCTGCACCAACCACTGGCAACTGACACCACCCAATTGCAGTTGCGGTTCACGTAAATAGCAGTCACGCAGTGCCTGATAGCGGGCCGGGCTGGAGGTCAGATCATTACCGGCAAAGACTTTATCACTATAAGCTTGCTGGCCCGGAAAATAGCCCGCCTGCGCCAGTGGGTTGGCCCTTAAGCGACGGCAATAGGCTAATGCCAGACCTTCAGCCACGCGGGTCGGGACCGGCCCACTGTGAATACCAAACATCGGAGAGCAAAACACGGCAGCACTGAAAAAGCTATGCCATTCCTGCCACATGGCACCAGTCAGTAAAGCGGCGGCAATAGCACAACCCATTGAGTGAGCTAATAACAGATGCTGCGGGTGACCGTTCGGTTGCACTATCTGGCGTAGAAACTGTGCTAAATCCTGCTGATAACATTGAAATGATTCAACATAACCTGGTTGTGGATCGGGCAATAAGCGGCCAGAGCGCCCCTGACCGCGATGATCCAGAATAAAGACACTGTAGCCCGCACTTACCAGCTCGTACATCAGTTCACTGTACTTGACGGCGGTTTCGATGCGGCCACTGCTAATCACCCAGGCCGCAGTGGCACCTGGTGTCAGCTGGTAACTGTAATGGATGGGGATACCGTTGACACCGGTAAAATGGCCGTGCTGCAGCTGCTGCCAGAAGGGGAGCAAGGTTTGTTGCCAGTGATCACTCAGTGTCGTTTCGTTGGCAAGTTGTCGGAGTTCAGGAAAGCAGCGGTTAGTCATCTGGGTCAAGCGTCTGGTTTGGCGGTGGCAGCGGCAGTGTAACATTGATTTGCAGGCCGCCACCAGCCGGCAGGCTGGCACTGACCTCGCCGTGATGCTGGCGAATAATTTGCGCGACTATCGCCAGGCCAAGGCCTGTACCGCCGGTTTGGCTGTTGCGGCTATCACTGACCCGATAAAAAGGCTGAAAGATATCACTTAGCTGCGCCTGCGCAATACCTGGTCCATAATCGCGCACTGTCAGCAGGAGTTGTTGCGCCTGCACTGTAATGGTGCAGTCAATATGCGAGTTAGTTGGGGCATATTTCAAAGCATTGCGCACGATATTCTCAATTGCCCGTCCCAACAGGTGGCTGTCGGCCAACAGCCACACCTGAGCCGGTGCCTGGAACCGGAAGTGCTGTTGCTTCGCATCGGCTTCCAACTGATTAATATCCAGCACCTGTTCGGTCAATGCCACCAGATCAACCGGGTGGTACTGTAATTGATACTGACCGGCGTCGAGTTTGCTATAGGTCAGCAGTTCATCCAGCATCGCCTCCAACCGTTCCAACTCGCTTTTCAGTCGTGGTAATTGTTGTAAATCCTGCTGGCGCTCGCTTAAACCCAAAGCCAGTTGCGCCCGGGCCAGTGGCGATCGTAATTCATGTGAAATATCGCGCATCAACCGCTGTTGATTATGCAATAGCGCACTGATCCGCTCGGCCATGGTATTAAAACTGCGGCCAAGCTGCCCCAGCTCATCCTGACGCTTGGCTAACTGTTCAACCCGGCTATCTAACTGACCATGCGCAAAGCGCAGGTTTTGCTGCAATAGTTCGCGCAAAGGTCGCGAGATTGAAATGGCCAGGACAAAGCTGGCCGCGGCGGAAATCAGTAATAGCAGCAAGACTAAAATGGGCTCTGACAAACTACTTAACCGCCACCAGGGCTGCGATGGGCGCTGGCGTAATTGATACAACGCCAGTTGCTCGTCAGCCAGTTGCAGCATAAAGGGGCCGGCGAGATGAATATTATTATGCCGTAACAACCGTGGCCGGTTGAGTTGGTTAAGTTCCGTTAACCAGTTCAGGTTGAAGTTGCGTGGCAGTAACTGCGGCGTCAGTAACTGATTGTCGCGGCTCCGGACTATCACCCAGCGCTGCTCGGCCTGCTGCGACAGGCGTTGCAATAGTGACGGCGTGTCCGGCAGCTGTTGCCATTGCAAAATTTGCTGCTGCAATTGTGCAGTAATACTGGGGGGCAGACGGCGGATATCGGTATCTTCAATTAATTGCCTGGATAGCAACAAGGTGAGGGCGACCGTCAGCATTAACACTAACCAAAACCAGATAAAGATGCGTCCAGCCAGTGAATTAACCGGGTTGAGCCAGCCTAACTGCATCAGGATCCCTCCGTTAAAAACAGATAGCCACTGCCACGTAAGGTTTGGATTTTTTCACTCTGGCTATGCTGCGCCAGCTTTTTCCGGATATTACTGATATGCATATCCAAACTGCGATCATACTGTTGTAAGCGCCGTCCTAATACAGCACGGCTTAAATCATCTTTACTGACCACCTCTCCGGCCCGGCGCATCAGCTGTTCGAGTAATTGAAATTCGGTGGCGGTAAGGCTGATCGGATGACCGGCACAACTGACCTGGCGGTTTTGTGCATTCAGACGGACCTCATTCAGCTCCAGTAGCGGTGAGAGATCGTGTTGTTCTTGCTGTAACAGTTCGATACGGCGCAAGATGGCTTTGATCCGTGCTACCAGTTCGCGCGGATTAAAGGGTTTTGCCAGATAATCGTCTGCCCCGAGTTCCAGTCCCAGAATGCGATCGATATCGTCACCGCGGGCCGTTAACATTAATACCGGACAGTAGGGGCCCTGACGTAGGGCTTTTAGCACAGATAAACCATCAAGCTTTGGCAGCATCACATCCAGCAGAATTAAATCGCAATTGCTGTGAGTCGCGCGGGCCAACCCCTGTTCCCCATCATGCACCGCCTCAAACTCGAAACCGTCCAATGCCAGGTATTCTGCCACCAGTTGGGTCAGTTCGGTGTCATCATCAATCATCAAGATTTTGGGCATAGCTAACCTCCTGCTTTAGCTCAGTTTACGTGGTTGTCAGGATACTGTCAGGTCCTTTACAGAACCTTTACCTGAGGTTTGCGTTGCTTTGCACTTGGCGGGCTAAACTGAAAGCGTCAACAAAGTGGAGTACACAAAATGAAGGTTAAAACGATTTTAGTCAGTATCACTAGCGGTTTATTATTAATCAGTAGCCTGAATCCGGCGCTGGCCGGCGACAAAGGCGAGTGGCGGCAGAAAATGGCCGGTGCCGGGCAGCATGGTCAGCTCTGGCAGCAACTGGACTTAACTGACCAACAACGCCAACAGATCCGCGAGTTGATGCAAGCGCATCGTGCGGCTAAGCCAACAGCACAACGTGAGGCGATGCAAGCGCTGCTGGACGCACCGCAGTTCGACGAGCAAGCAGCGCGCGATATACTGGCGCAACGCGCGGCACAGCGTGAACAACGGCAACTGGCCGGTTTAAAGCTGCAGCATGAGATCCGGCAGTTGTTAACCAGTGAACAACGTGAACAGTTGCAGCAATTGCAGCAACAACGCCACAGCAAGCGGCATGACAAAGCCGGCAAGCCAGGACGTTGGCATAAGCAAAGCGCCGATAATAACTAATCGACGCCGAGCTCTTTCAGTTTCCGTGTCAGGGTATTGCGGCCCCAACCCAGTTTGCGGGCCGCTTCTTGTTTATGACCATGGGTATAACGTAGCGCCTGTTCCAGCACCACTTTTTCAAAAGCGGGTGCTGCTTCGGCCAGGATATTATCCTGCCCGGCTGCCAGACGCTCACTGACCCAGCTCGCCAGTAAGGCTTGCCAGTTATCTGCGGTTAAACCGCTACCGTTAACCAGCTGCGGCTTAGGCTGCTGCAGCAATTCTGGCGGTAAGTCCGATACCACTATATGCTTGCCACTGGCCATCACGGTTAGCCAGCGACAGGTATTCTCTAACTGCCGGACATTACCTGGCCACTCCAGATTGCACAGTACTTGTTCTGCTTCTGTACTTAGTGTCTTCGCTTCAACGTTAAGCTCAGTGGCAGCTTGCTGTAGAAAGTGTCGCGCTAACTTGCCGATATCCTCGCGCCGATCTTTTAACGCCGGCAAATGAATCCGAATGACATTCAGGCGATGAAATAAGTCTTCCCGGAATTTACCTTCCCGTGCCAATGACTCCAGATTTTGATGCGTGGCGGCAATGATCCTGACATCCACACCAACCGGCTGATGACCACCTACCCGGTAAAACTGACCGTCGGCCAGCACCCGCAGTAAACGGGTTTGCACATCCAGTGGCATATCACCGATTTCGTCGAGAAACAGGGTGCCACCATCTGCCTGCTCAAAGCGGCCTTTGCGGGCATTATTGGCACCGGTAAAGGCGCCTTTTTCATGACCAAACAACTCGGACTCAATCAGATCTTTTGGAATGGCCGCCATATTTAGCGCGATAAAGGGCTGCTCATGTCTTGGGCTATGTTTGTGCAGTGCCCGCGCCACCAATTCTTTACCGGTACCGGACTGACCATTAATCAGCACACTAATACTAGAGCGGGCCAAGCGGCCAACTGCTCTGAATACCTCTTGCATCGCTGGTGCCTCACCGATTATTTCGGTGCTCAGCAGCGGTGGCGTCGGTTGCTGTTTCGCCCGGCGGTTTTTGTGATGTTCCAGCGCTCTGCTGATCAGTGCTACCGCATCATTAACGTCAAAGGGCTTAGGCAGATACTCAAAAGCGCCGCGTTTAAAGGCATTGACTGCGCTGTCCAGGTCGGAGTGCGCGGTCATAATGATGACCGGTAATTCCGGGCTGAGCTGTTGTAATTTACCCAGTAACTCCATGCCATCGGTACCCGGCATCCTGATATCGGATACGACTACCGCCGGCTGCTCGTAATCGAGTCGTTGTAACATTAAATCGGCGGAGGCAAAGCTTTCACAATGAATGTCATTGCGACTAAGGGCCTTTTCCAGCACCCAACGGATCGAATTATCATCATCAATTATCCAGACATCCTGGTTCATAGTGGGTCCTCATGGTCTGAAATTGGCAGATAAAGCGTGAAAGCGGTGTAGCCTGGCCAGCTTTCACAATCAATCCAGCCACGCAGTTGATGGATAAGCGTTTGTGCAATAGATAACCCCAGGCCGGTCCCGCCGGCTTTACCACTGACCATTGGGTAAAACAAGGTGTCTCGGATCTCGGCCGGAATGCCGGGGCCGTTATCAATTACCTTGATACAGGCTACCAATTTATACCTTTTGCCATGTAGGGTATGTTGCGACAGAATCCGGGTCTGCAGCGTAATATCGCCGCCCTGGGCCAGGGCTTGTTGGGCATTGCGCACAATATTCAAAATGGCCTGTTGCAACAATTCCGGATCAAAGTAGAAATCCGGAATACTGGGATCGTAGTCACGATGAAAATGGATCGGTGCCGGGTTATCAATGCGGGCCAGTTGCAGCACCTGCTCGACCATCTGATGCAGGTTGCTCAATAACAGCTGTGGTGGTCGGTAAGGCCCGAGCAGACGGTCTACCAAATTACGTAAACGGTCAGCCTGAGCAATAATTAATTGCGTATATTCTTTTTGTTCTTCGCTTAATGACTCTTCCAACAATTGCGCGGCCCCGCGCAAACCACCAAGTGGATTTTTGATTTCGTGCGCCAGATTGCGCACCAGCTCCCGTGCTGCCAGATGTTGATGCTGCTGTAAGCTCTCCATACTAATTTTACGTTGCTGATCAACCTGCCTCAGTTCCAGTAATAATTGCAGTGGTTGCTGGTCGAGCAGGGTGACGGCGATATCGAGCAGTAAATGGCGCCCATCCGGTGTGACCGCCTGCACGTCGCTTACGCTAAATGACTGCCGGTGCAACAGTGCATTCTGCAGGTGTGAGGCTTTTAAATCCAGATGCTGAAATACGGTTGGAAAATGTTGATTACTGAGCCGTTTCTCACCCAAACCCAAGACAGCACAGCTGGCGGTATTGAAATAACGGATATGTAATTGCTGGTCGAGCACCAGCACAGCGGTGGTCAGCTGGTCGGCAAGCGCACTGGCAAACAGATCCTCGGGCATAAGCTATCCTCTTGCACCAAATTGGTGCTTTCGACCGGCAGTTTAGCCCGAGCGGTGTCAGATTACACTGACTTTGCACTAATTTGGTGAAATTACACTGGCACGGTGTAAGTAAAACGTTGTTACAGGACTTATTGCAATTAGCTTGCCGTTTTGATCGATGAGTTCTAATTGAATGGTATGTTCGCCACGGTCAATATCACGTAGCACAAAGACTGCAGTGTTTTGAGGTTCGCCATAAGCCAGGCCGTCGAATACCAGCCGCACCCTTAAGCCGCGCTGAAAACGTGGTTTGATCCGGCCTTCAATATAGACTGAGCCGGTATTATCACGCAACGTCGCCTGATCTTCTGGTTGAAACACCTGGACTTTAAAGGGCTCTGGCGCGGCAGGCTTGGGCTCGGGGAATTTGACTTCAGTCGGATCCATCAGATTAGGCCGAACGGTAAGGGTAATTTCCTCCGCTCCTGGCGATGGACTATCAGAGAAAATCACCACTCCGTTGGCATCGCGGCTGACATAAATACGTTTCTCCTGCGCCAAAAGGGTGCAGCTTAGCGTGAGCAACGTCAGTATTAAAATCAGTATCCGCATCTACCCTTATTCCCATATTGTCATCCTGACCTAGTTTTATAACTCTAGCTGGAAAATGTTAAATTTTCTACAAAAAAAAGCCCACCGAAGTGAGCTTTCTGTTTTAGTACTTTTGCACTAGTCGGGCTTAGACACTGTAGTACAGTTCGAATTCCAGTGGATGCACAGCCATTGATACCTTGCGGGCTTCTGCACGCTTGATAGCGATGTAGGCATCGATCATTTCGTCGGTCATTACGCCGCCTTTGGTAAAGATCGTGCGGTTTTTATCCAGCTCGTTCAGTGCTTCATCCAGTGAGGTGGCAACCTGTGGAATATTCGCTGCTTCTTCGGCTGGTAAGTCGTACAGATCTTTATCCATCGCATCGCCTGGGTGGATCTTATTCTGGATACCGTCGATACCGGCCATCAACTGAGCGGCAAAGGCCAGGTATGGGTTAGCTGCCGGATCCGGGAAACGACACTCAATACGACGCGCTTTAGCACTTGGTACCAGTGGGATACGGATTGACGCTGAACGGTTACGGGCTGAGTAAGCCAGCATCACCGGTGCTTCAAAGTGAGGTACCAGACGCTTGTACGAGTTAGTCGACGGGTTAGTAAAGGCGTTCAGCGCCTTGGCATGCTTGATAATACCGCCGATGTAGTACAGTGCCAGTTCAGATAAACCGGCATATTTGTCACCGGCAAACAGGTTTACCCCGTCTTTAGCCAGTGACTGGTGGCAGTGCATACCTGAACCGTTATCACCCACCAGCGGTTTTGGCATAAAGGTGACGGTTTTACCGTACATATGTGCCACGTTGTGGATCACGTACTTTAATTGTTGAATTTCGTCGGCTTTTTTCGTCAGCGTATTGAAACGGGTGGCAATTTCGTTCTGACCAGCGGTCGCTACTTCATGATGGTGCGCTTCGACTACCTGACCCATTTCTTCCAGCACCATACACATGGCGCTACGGATATCGTGGCCTGAATCGACCGGCGGTAACGGGAAGTAACCGCCTTTCACGCCCGGACGGTGGCCTTTGTTGCCGTCTTCATACGCAGTACCTGAGTTCCAGGCAGCTTCAGTCGAGTTAATTTTAAAGAATGAGCCCGACATATTAGTTTCAAAACGAATATCGTCGAACATAAAGAATTCAGGCTCTGGTCCGAACAACACGGTATCCGCAATACCGGTCGACTTCAGATAGTCTTCAGCACGCTTGGCAATAGAACGTGGGTCGCGGTCATAACCTTGCATGGTGCTTGGTTCAATAACGTCACAGGTGATGTTAAGGGTGGTTTCTTCGAAAAACGGATCCAATACTGCAGTGCTTGGGTCCGGTAACAGGATCATGTCTGAATCATTGATACCTTTCCAGCCAGTAATTGATGAACCATCGAACATTTTACCGTCTTCGAACATATCGGCAGAAACCTGACTAACCGGTACTGTCACATGCTGCTCTTTACCCTTAGTATCGGTAAAACGCAGGTCAACAAACTTTACTTCGTTTTCCTTGATTAACTTTAATACGTTTTCTACAGACATGTAATCCTCCAACTGACCCATTTTGAGCATTTCGCTGATTGCTTGCCCTAATAATGCCAATACCATGCCAACATACTAAGCTTATGTATTGTATGGATTTGCTCTTTTAGTGTCAGCGTTATATCTCACCGGCTGCACAATAACGGTGCAACGCTGCGCCAATTTGGTGCTAAGCAAGCAAGGTGTTGAGTGTAGCTGAGAATTGGACTGTTGAAAAAAAATACCAAAATCTTTACAGGAGTTTTTTCTTTCAGCACGAAAACAGAGTAGAATATGCGCCCTTTAGTTTTTATTTGCGTTCGCCTGGTGGTCATTCTGGTCATCTAGTGCCACACAGAGGATAGTTATTCATGAGCGTCACAGCGTCATCCATCGACAAGCTACGTAATATAGCCATAATCGCCCACGTTGACCACGGCAAAACCACCATGGTAGATAAACTGTTGCAACAGTCAGGTACTTTTGATGCCCGCACCAAATTGCAAGAGCGGATCATGGACTCCAATGCGCAGGAATCGGAGCGGGGTATTACTATCCTGGCGAAAAACACCTCAGTGCGCTGGAACGGTTACCAGATCAATATTCTGGACACGCCAGGCCACGCCGATTTCGGTGGTGAAGTTGAGCGGGTACTGTCAATGGCAGATTCTGTGTTGTTGCTGGTGGATGCGGTTGAAGGCCCGATGCCACAAACCCGCTTTGTAACACAAAAAGCCTTTGCGCACGGCTTAAAGCCGATCGTTGTCATTAACAAGGTTGATAAACCAGGCGCCCGCACCGATTGGGTTATTGATCAGGTATTTGATCTGTTCGATAACCTGGGTGCCTCTGATGAGCAGCTGGACTTCCCCATCGTCTACGCTTCTGGTCTGAATGGTTGGGCTTCAATGGAGGCCGACGTAAAGAAAGACGATATCACCGACCTGTTCGAAGCGATCATCAAGTATGTTGAGCCACCAAAAGTCGAGTTAAATGGTGAAACGCAACTGCAGGTATCGCAACTGGATTACTCCAGCTACCTGGGTATTATTGGTATTGGTCGGATCAAGCGTGGCTCGTTAAAACCAAACCAGCAAGTGACTATTGTTGGCGCTGACGGCACTAAGCGTAACGGTAAAGTGGGTCAGGTCTTCGGTTACCTGGGTCTGGAGCGGATTGAAACGAATGAAGCCACAGCTGGTGATATCGTTGCCTTTACCGGTCTTGGCGAGTTAAAAATCTCTGATACTATCTGTGCCCCAAATAAAGTTGAAGCGCTGCCGGCACTGCAAGTTGATGAACCAACGGTAACGATGACTTTCCAGGTAAATACTTCGCCTTTCGCTGGTAAAGAAGGCAAGTTCGTGACGTCACGTCAGATTTTAGAGCGGTTACAAAACGAGTTGAAACACAACGTGGCCCTGCGGGTTGAAGAAACCGAAGACGGTGACAAGTTCCGGGTTTCAGGTCGCGGTGAATTGCACCTGGGCGTATTAATTGAAAATATGCGCCGCGAAGGTTTTGAATTAGCAGTATCACGGCCTGAAGTGATTATGCGAATGGTTGACGGTGTAAAACAAGAACCATTTGAAGAGGTGACCATCGACGTGGAAGAGCAGCATCAAGGCTCGATCATGGAGAAGATGGGTGAGCGAAAAGCGGAAATGACCAATATGCAACCTGATGGCAAAGGCCGGATCCGGATGGATTTCGTGATGCCAAGCCGTGGTTTAATTGGTTTCCGTACCGAGTTTATGACCTTAACCTCAGGTACCGGTTTGATGTATCACACCTTCTCGCATTATGGTGATTTCAAAGGCGGTACTATCGGCTTACGCAATAACGGCGTATTGATTTCCAATGCTACCGGTAAAGCGCTGGCCTATGCGTTGTTTACGCTGCAAGAGCGTGGGCGTTTATTTACCAGCCATGCCGATGAGGTTTATGAAGGCCAGATTATCGGTATTCACAGCCGTAGCAATGACCTGACGGTAAACTGTCTGAAAGGCAAGCAACTGACCAACATCCGTGCTGCGGGTACGGATGAAGCCTTAACGCTGACACCACCGGTGCGGTTAACGTTGGAAAGTGCGTTAGAGTTTATTGACGACGATGAGTTGGTTGAAGTGACACCAAAATCAATTCGGATCCGGAAAAAGTATTTGACCGAAAACGAGCGTAAACGCGCCAGCCGTAATGCTGAATAAGCGTCTTACCCGGTAACAAAAAGCCCCGGCAACCTTGCCGGGGCTTTTTTTTTTTCGGCTTGGGTTACCGATGCTTAGGGCGCGACCTGCTGCAGAATCAAACCGCAGATATAGGCTCCGTAAGTGCCTAAACCATAACCTAACACAGCCAGCAGGACACCAACCGGTGCCAGCGATGGATGAAAGGCTGCGGCAACCACCGGTGCTGAAGCTGCGCCACCGACGTTCGCCTGACTACCGACCGCCATATAAAATAACGGCGCTTTTATTAAACGGGCGACAAACAGCATTAAGCCACCGTGGAACGCCATCCAGACAATACCCACCAGGAACATCTCCGGATAATCTAAGATCGCCGTAACGTCCATATGCATGCCGATGGTGGCCACCAGAATATATAAAAATACGGTACCCAACTTAGAAGCGCCGACTGCTTCCAGTTTCCGCACCTTAGTACCGGATAACAGTAAACCGACTGTAGTAGCAATGACGACAATCCAGAAGAAGGAGCTGGTCAGGCTGTAAACTTCTAAATAAGGCGCTTCACGTTCAATCCAGGGCACAATCAGATCGGCCAGTAAGTGCGACAAACCGGTCACGCCAAAGGCCACGGCCAGGATCAAAATAAGGTCAGTCACCTGCGGAATACGGGCATTTTCTGCCTGATATTGCTCTATTTTCTGCTGCAGGTGACGAATCGCACTGGTATCAGCGCCGGTTTTCTGGTCGAAATAGCTGGCGCGACTGGCCATAAATAACAACACCGCCATCCAGATATTCGCCACGATCACATCGACTGTAATCATCACGGAGAAAATACTGCCGTCGACGTTAAACACTTCTTTCATCGCGGCCTGATTGGCGCCACCACCGATCCAACTGCCGGCAATGGTAGTCATGCCTTTCCAGATATCACCACCCAGCGCTTCCGGATAGAGCTGTCCCAGCATCAGCAGCGCCAAAGGGCCACCAATAATAATACCTGCGGTACCGGTTAAAAACATGATTAAGGCTTTAGGGCCCAGACCCAGGATGGCTTTAAAGTCGACACTTAAGGTCAGCAACACCAGACTGGCCGGTAACAGATAGCGCGATGCCATCTTATATAAAGATGACCCCTCACCGTCGATAATGCCAAAGCTGTTAAGTAACGATGGGAGAAAGTAGCAGAGTAACAATGCCGGCACGTAACGGTAAAAGGCTTTGCAGTAACGGTTTTCGCTATGGCTGGTATAGAACACCAGCCCCAGAATCACCGCCAGGATGCCCAGTACTACGGCATCATTAGTGATTAGAACAGTGGTTTCTTGCATATATTATTCTTGTAGTTAAGGCCGCAGCCTGGATTAAAGTCGCAACATAACGCAGCAGGGTTAATATTTGCCAGCTGCCTGCGGCAGTGTGCCGTAAAATGTGGTCAGCTGGCAACACGCTGACACAGCCAGGCACAAAAATCGGCAGTGGTCTGAACACAATTAATACCTAATATGGGTCGCCTGGTATGGCGTTATCTGCTAACCTCTAAAGCGGCTAAAGTTGATATTTATCAAATCCGCGCAGACGGATCCCCAGTATTATTTACCAAACAATGCAGGAGTTTTAGAATGAATAATATTAACCGTCGTAATTTCTTTAAAATTTCAGCCGGCGCCGTCATCGGTATGACTGTCGGTGGTGTCAGTTTGCGCGCCTTTGCTGCTGAGCCGGTAAAGCTGGATGATCCGCTGGCTGCTGCGATGAAATACACCCATAAATCAGAAAAAGCGGATCAGAAATGTGCCAACTGTAATCTGATCCAGGGTGAAGATGGTCAGGAATGGCGGCCATGTGCGATCTTCCCGGGCAAGCTGGTGGCTGCGGAAGGCTGGTGCTCTGCCTGGGTGAAAAAAGTTTAAGTCTCTCCCGTGTAAAACAAGTGCCGGCAATTTGCCGGCGTTTTTTATGGTGCGCCGGTAAGTGGGTGGCTTTAAACTTTACCGGATCAAGGCAAATTTAAATGCCGGCCACCATCCAACGCCAATACCCGGCCGGTCAGATAACGGCTGCTTAAAATATAATTGACCGCTTTGACCACTTCCTGTGCACCCGGCTCGGTTTGCAGTAACGACTTTTGCAAGGCGTGCTGTTTATACTCTTCACCATCACCAGCATTAAACATCAACAGGGCCGGGGCTATGGTATTGACCTTAATGCCGGGGGCAAACTGGCGGGCAAAGGAGAGTGTCAGATTTTCCAGTGCTGCTTTTGAGGCGGCATAGGCAATATGTTTAGCACTGCCAACACTGGCGACAAAATCACTTAACTGAATAATATCTGCCTGCTCACTTTGCTGCAGTTGCGGCAGCAAGGCCCGGTTTAGTAAATAAGGCGCTCTGGCATGCACCTGCTGCAGATAATCAAAACTGGCTGCTTCGGCTTCCAGTTGTTGTAGCAGACTCTGGTGCTGTGCTGGCGGATCTTTGCGCCAGTCTGAGGCGTTATGAATCAGTGCCCGTAGTGGGCCCAGGGTTTGTAGCTGGCTGATAAAGTTCGCCAGGCTGGGTAAGTCGGTTAAATCACATTGTAGGGTCATGACGCCGGCGGCCTGCAACTGCTCCAGCCCGGGCCGCACCGAACGGTAGCTGGCTACAACCTGATAGCCCGCTTGTTGTAAATCTAATGCCAATGCCAGCCCAACGCGTTGTGCGGCGCCGGTGATTACAATAATTTCGTTCTGCATAAGGTGTTTATTCGCTTGATTCGGATACGTTCGGCTTTTTACGTGCAATACGCGGTTTAGCTCAGTTGCTGCGATCACTTCGTTGTCATAAAAAAGTCATATCGCACTGCTAAGGTTCGCCGCAGCGAGAGGCTGGCTGAGGAGAAAGCGATGACGTTCGGGATAAAAATTGCGACCAGGGTAATGCTGTTAGGGTTGGTACCTCTGGGATTACTGGTCGCGGTGTTATTGGCTTCATTTTATGCTGCCAACGAGAAAGATCAACTGTTTAACCGCTTATACAGCGAACACCTGGTGATTCTGGCTGACGTCATGCATACGCAGAAGATCCTGCAGCAACAAGGTCTGGCTGAGCTCCAGCAATATCGAACTGGTTGGGCTTCAGCCGAGGCAACCCATACTAAGGTCACCACTCTGCTGCAACAGGCCGAATTACACTGGCAGCAATTTCAGGCGCAGCGGGTCGTAGATAGCGAAGAGACAGCCGCGGCCTTTACCGAGCTGGATCAGACGTTTGCCCGGGCTTTGAAGCACTATCAGGACTGGATTGGTTATGTCGGAACAGACGCTTTGCTGGTCAGAATTTTAAATGAGTCGACGATTAGTAACGAGGTGAAGCAGCAGATCCAGCCGTTTACCGATCTAGCTGACCAATTTATTCAGCAGCAAATTGCGACGGCGGCGAAAGTACGGGATCAAGCCACAGCCCTGACTCAGCTGATGTTGCAAGTTTATCTGCTCGGGGGCCTGTTATTAGCGCTGCTGATTTTGGCGTTGATTTGGCGCACCCGGCGAGCCGTTAATTTGCCACTGCGCCAATTACGCGATTTGTTGTTGCGATTGGAGCAGGATGCGGATTTAACGCTGCGTGCCAATGCGCAGGGCCAGGACGAAATAGCAGAAGCCGCAACCGCACTTAATCGGATGTTGCAGCGATTTGCAGACTTGCTGCAACAATTAGGGGTGAGCGCAGCCCACCTTAGTCAGCAGGCAACAGAGGTTTCTGCCTTTGGTGAACAGGTTAAGGGCGGGGCGGCTGAACAAGCTCAGCAAGCAGACCAGCTGGCGCTGGCAGCCGCTGAAATGCAGCAGGCATTACAGCAGGTAACCGCGCAAACGCAAGCGGCATCGGAAACTGCCCAGGAGGCGACAGAACGCTGCGTCAACGGGCGACAGGTGAGTCAAGCCAGTATGCAGAGTGCCGAACAACTTGCGGCAGAATTGGCACAAAGTGCTAAGCTTACCGCAGCCTTGCAGCAAGACTCGGCAAAAATTTCCGGGGTGCTGGAAGTGATAGGCAAGATCTCCGAGCAAACCAATTTGCTGGCGCTGAATGCCGCCATTGAAGCGGCACGCGCTGGCGAGGCAGGACGGGGCTTTTCAGTCGTCGCCGACGAGGTCCGGACCTTGTCGGCGAATACGAAAGCGGCAACGGAATCGATCCGGCAAATGATAGTCAGCTTGCAGCAACAAGCTGACAAGGCGTTGGCAGGGATCAGTGTCGCCGATCAGCGGGCATTACACAGTGTGCAGCTGGCACGGCAAACCGAGCAGATGTTTGGCGAGTTAGCCAATGAAGTCACAGCGCTACACAATTTTAATGCCAGAATTGTCAGCGCCAGTGCCGAGCAACAGCAACTGGCCGTGCGTTTTAATCAGGGTATTAATCGCTTACATGATGCCAGCCAGCAGTTGCATCAGGGCACAGCGGCATCCGCACAGGCCAGCGAACAACTCTCAGCTGTGGCTGCACAGCTGGAGCAGGGGTGGCGTTCATTTAAAGTGGTTTGATTTGCTGTTTGTCATATTAGTGTCACAAAAATATCGCAAACTGAGCGCATCAACTAAGCAGGTACTGAGGGTACTCCAGATGAAAATGTCAAAATTACACACCGTTGTCGTCGCTGCAGCTGTCAGCATCAGTCTGCAGGCCGTTGCGCAAAGCACGCGTGATACTATCCAAATTGCCGGTTCGTCGTCGGTATTACCGTTCTCATCGGTTGCAGCAGAAGAATTTGGTAATAACTTTGCCCAGTTTAAAACGCCGGTCGTCGGTTCAGGTGGTTCGTCAGGCGGTTTACGCCAGTTCTGTCAGGGCGTCGGTACCAACACTATTGATATCGCCAATTCATCACGGCCAATGCGTCCGGGTGAAGTAGAAGCCTGTAAAGCCAATGGTGTAAATTCAATTATTGAAGTCAAAATCGGCTATGACGGTATCGTGTTTGCGTCACGGATTGATGCCGGTGATTTTGCGTTGAAACCAGAACATGTGTTCCTGGCGCAGGCAGCGCAAGTACCACAAAATGGCAAAATGGTCGCTAACCCTTATACTAACTGGCGCCAGATTGATGCCAGCTTACCAGATCAAAACATTCTGCTGGCGATCCCGGGTTCTAACCATGGTACCCGTGAAGTCTATGAAGAGAAGGTTGTGGTTCCGGGTTGTCAGGAATTACCGGAAGTCAAAGCCATGAGCAAAGATGACCAGGGTAAATTCTGTGTTGCGATGCGTACCGATGGCCGGGTAGTAGAAATTGCCGGTGACTACACTGAAACTCTGGCGCGTTTACAAGCACAGAGAGATGCGATTGGTGTCTTTGGGTTAACCTTCTATGAAAACAACCGTGACCGTATCAAGGTAGCGACCGTTAGTGGTGTCGTGCCGACCGTTGATACAGTGCTGTCTGGTCAGTATCCGGTGGCCCGTCCATTGTTCTTCTATGTAAAAGGCGCACACATTGGTGTGATCCCGGGGTTACAGGAATTTGCCGAGTTCTTCGTAGCTGATGCCACCTCAGGTTTTGGTAGCCCGTTAGAAGCGGTAGGTTTAATTCCGTTATCAGACGATGAGCGTGAACAGACACTGCAGCAAATTCGTAGCAAGCAGTCACTGTAATCTGAACTATGCTTAATAAAAAAGAGTCGCCCGTCGGCTCTTTTTTCGCCACTTACGCTGGCTGTAATAAAACTGTCATTTTTGGCGTTTATGCTGTCGGCCTTTGGCTGCAGGGCAATGGCGCACTGCTAACACGGAGCAAAGATGAGTAACCTAACGTTAATTGTATGCTTGCTGGTAGTGATGGCAATGGCCTATCAGCTTGGCATGGTGCGCAGCCGCAAGGTAGCGACAATTAACCCGGTACAGCGGATGCATTCGCGACCACAGCACTACGGCATGATGGTTGCGCTGTGGGCCGTATTACCGGCTTTTTTTATCTTAGTTATTTGGAATCTGTTGGCACCTGATGTGATAGCTGCACTGGTACAGCAGAGTTTACCGCCGGAAATTCAGAGCCAGGATGCACAGGCAGTGGCGGTAACGCTGCGCCGGATTGCCAATCTGGCGGCAAATTTCGGCATCGTCGCGGAAGCCGCTGATTGGGAACTGGCAGCAGCAGCTTATATGCAGCAGTTACAGCATAGCAGCGGTCTGATGCTAACGGCGTTGATGGCGGCGATTGCGGCAGCAGGCCTGACCTTCAGTTACTTTAAAATTGCACCACAGCGCCGCGCCCGGCATCAGGTGGAACGGGTCGTGAAGGCAGTGCTGGTGATCTGTTCAACTATCGCCATTTTGACCACTATCGGCATTGTGTTGTCGATGGTGACCGAGACGCTGAAATTTTTTAGTTTTATCAAACCGACAGATTTCTTTTTTGGCACGACCTGGAACCCGCGGTTCTCGACTACCGGCACCACCGACCAGGGCAGCTTTGGTTTATTGCCGTTGTTAAGCGGTACCATGATGATTGCGGTTATCGCATTATTAGTCGCGATTCCACTGGGGTTAATGGTGGCGATTTATCTGGCTGAATATGCGCCCGCTAAGTTACGTAATACGGTAAAACCGGTGATTGAAGTTTTGGCCGGTATTCCGACCATCGTCTATGGCTTCTTTGCGTTGGTGACTGTTGGTCCTTTTCTGTCCGATCTGGGGCAAACACTGGGCCTGACCATCCGCGCCACTTCGGCGCTGACCGCCGGGGTGGTGATGGGGATTATGATTATTCCTTTTATCTCGTCTTTGTCTGATGACATTATTACTCAGGTACCCAAGGCACTGCGCGATGGCTCGCTAGGCCTGGGCGCCACTAAGTCAGAAACGATTCGTAAGGTGGTATTACCTGCCGCCTTACCCGGTATTGTTGGGGCTGTGTTGCTGGCCGCGAGCCGGGCAATAGGTGAAACGATGATCGTGGTGCTGGCCGCTGGTAATGCGCCGGCGCTGACGGCTAACCCGTTCGAGGCGGTATCGACGGTCACGGTAACTATTGTCAATCAGCTGACCGGTGATAATGACTTTGCCAGCCCACAATCGTTAGTGGCCTTTGCCCTGGGTCTAACCCTCTTCGTGATTACCTTATTGCTGAATATTATTGCGCTGGTGATCGTCCGTAAGTATCGCGAACAATACGAGTAAGCCAAGATGACTGTCGCAGAAACTGAAAAGAAACCCTTGCCGGCGCCGTCTAAGGTGCAGCAAAAGGTGCAGCAATCGCTGGCACGGCGCCAGCGCCAGGAAAAACTATTCCGTGGTGTGGGTATCAGTGCGGTCGCCTGCAGTTTGTTGTTGGTGGCGCTGCTGTTTATTAATATCTTCTCCAAAGGCTTGCCGGCGTTCTGGCAGGCCACCATCACGCTGGATATTTACTTTGATCCGGCAATAGTGAAGATTCCGGAGCAGCCGGTGCAGGGCGCAGAGGAATCTGATAATGACTTTCGCGAGCGCGATCTGGCGTGGCGCTCGGCGGTGGGAATGGTCAATTACAACCGGCTGATTCAGGCCGGTCTGGAAAAAGTGATCCCGGATGCGTTGCAGCATCGCCGTGATCTGGCACGTATCGTGACTTCGGGTGAACGTTTCGCGCTACGGGATCTGGTGATTGCTGATCCAACTTTGGTTGGTCAAACCAAAACCCTGCATTTACTGACCGATGCTAATATCGACGTCTGGTTAAAAGGCAATATCGATCGCAGTTTGCCGGATGCTCAGCAGCAGCTGAGTGCCAAGGTGCGGGAATGGGTTGACCAATTAGCTGCCGAGGGCGTGATCCAGAATCGGTTTAGTTTTGCACTCTTTATGAACCCGGATTCGCGCAGCTCGTTGGCCTCCGCCGGTCTGGCTGGCGCCTTTATGGGCTCCTTATATATGATGCTGGTGGTGATACTGCTGGCAGTACCTATGGGTGTCGCCGCCGCGATTTATCTGGAAGAGTTTGCACCAAAAAATAAACTCACCGATTTGGTTGAAGTGAATATCAACAATCTGGCAGCGGTACCTTCTATCGTGTTTGGTTTGCTCGGTGCCGCGGTGTTTATCGGCTGGTTTAACCTGCCGATGTCGGCGCCGGTGGTGGGTGGTTTAGTGTTATCATTAATGACCCTGCCAACTGTCATTATCGCCACCCGCTCGACCTTAAAAGCGATACCGCCATCGATCCGGCAAGCGGCGCTGGGCTTAGGTGCCTCGAAGATGCAGGCAATCTTTCACCATGTATTACCGTTAGCCATACCGGGCATTTTGACTGGCGCCATTATCGGGGTGGCGCAGGCGCTGGGCGAAACCGCTCCGTTGCTGTTAATCGGTATGAAATCCTTTGTGGCGTCGGTACCGGCAGGTCCCTTTGAACAATCTACAGCTTTGCCGGTACAGATTTATCTGTGGCAAGGTAATGAATTACGTAATTTCTTTGAGGCCAGAACCTCAGCGGCGATTATCGTGCTGCTGGCGTTAATGCTGAGCCTGAATGCGCTGGCCATCTGGCTGCGGAAAAAATATGAGAAAAGGTGGTAAGGCCGATGAGTAATGACAAGCTTCAGACTGCGACCGTAACAAGCGCTGATATTAACGACATTAAGCTGCAGGAGTCGCTGGCAGCGACTGCGGCGCAGCCGGTCAAGATTACGGCACGGGATGTGAAAGTATTTTACGGCGATAATCAGGCGATTCACGGTATTGATTTAGACGTTTACCAAAACGAAGTCGTCGCCTTTATCGGGCCGTCTGGCTGCGGTAAATCAACCTTCTTACGTTGTCTGAACCGGATGAACGATACCATTGATATTTGTCGGGTAACCGGTGAGATTAAGTTGGATGATAGGAATATCTATGATCCGACGCTGGACGTGGTGCAATTGCGTGCGCAAGTTGGCATGGTATTCCAAAAGCCGAATCCGTTCCCAAAGTCCATCTATGAAAATATTGCCTACGGGCCAAAACTGCACGGTTTAGCCGAGAAAAAGTCGGATCTGGATGATATTGTCGAGTCGAGTTTGCGACGTGCTGGTTTATGGAATGAAGTTAAAGATCGTTTAAATCAGCCAGGCACCGGTTTGTCCGGTGGTCAGCAGCAACGGTTGTGTATTGCTCGTACTATTGCGGTGAGTCCGGAAGTGATTTTGATGGATGAACCCTGCTCGGCGCTGGATCCGATTGCGACCTCGATTATTGAAGAGTTGATCGACGAGTTAAAGCAAAACTTTACCATCGTTATTGTGACTCACAATATGCAACAGGCCGCCCGGGTATCGGATCGTACCGCTTTCTTCCATTTGGGCAACCTGATTGAGATTGGTGCCACTAACGAGTTATTTACTAACCCGAAGCAAAAACGCACCGAAGATTATATTACCGGCCGTTATGGTTAAGGGTGATAGTCAAGGTTTTGCAAACCCGCCGCCATGGCGGGTTTTTTATCGCTGTTTTTGGTGTTAATGCCAGCTTTGGTCTGAGTTTGTGGCAAGGCTTAGCTTAAAGTCATTAATATGACACTTTTATGACATTTTTATGACATTTTTATTTAAAACAAGTTTAATTTAATTTGTTTTTAATCAGTAGCTTACGGTTAAAATAAATAATTTTATCACCTTCATTAAACTGTAACAAAAATCTGCTAGACAGGCCGATTTTTGCTGTCTATAGTTCAAGCAAGTTCACAGGTGAGGGCAGGCAGATGAAAAAATCCATTCCAACCATAATCGCAGTCGCCGCCGCTTTGGCATTAACCGGCTGTTCGACTTTAGATACTAACCGTTATACCTACCAACTGGATGAAGAGCGGATGAAGCAGGCGCCGGCATTAACCCGCACTGCTGCACATACCGGCCATGTTGTCTGGGTTAACCCACCGCAAAAGCGGGTTAAAGCTGAGCAAAAATAACAGGCAGATACAAGGTTAAGTTGTAAAAAAGGCCCGCATTGTGCGTAATGCCGATCAGTTA
>NZ_LCWL01000106.1:0-63274 GCF_001441695.1 Alishewanella sp. WH16-1
TGCCCGGCGCACGTAAAAAAAACGCTGCCAGGTGGCAGCGTTATTTGACGATTCAGCGCTTAATTCGCGAATGGATGGGTCAGCACAATGGTTTGTACCCGATCCGGGCCAGTTGACACTATGTCAATTGGCACACCGGTCACTTCTTCCAACCGCTTGATATAGTTACGGGCCGCTTGTGGCAATTGCTCCAGTTGCTGAATACCAAAGGTCGTTTCGCTCCAGCCGGGCATTTCTTCGTAGACCGGTTGCACCAGCTCAAAGCCTTCTGCAGCCAGAGGCGGCGTCTGTAATACAGAGCCGTCAGGCTGACGATAGCCAATACAGATTTTCACTGTTTCCAGGCCATCCAGTACGTCCAGCTTGGTTAAACAGAAACCGGAAATACTGTTCAGCTGCACGGCACGGCGCACAGCCACGGCATCAAACCAGCCACAGCGACGTTTACGGCCAGTAGTGGCACCAAATTCGTGACCTTTTACGCCCAGGTGTTCGCCGATGGCGCAATCCAGCTCTGTTGGGAACGGGCCTGAACCGACGCGAGTCGTGTAGGCTTTAACGATACCCAACACATAATCCAGATAACGCGGGCCAAAACCACAGCCGGTTGCTACGCCACCGGCCGTTGTATTGGAGGATGTGACGTAAGGATAGGTACCGTGGTCAATATCCAGTAGCGTGCCCTGCGCACCTTCGAACATAATGCGCTGGCCGTTTTTGCGCGCCTGATCTAACAGCTCAGTGACGTCAACCACCAGCGATTTCAGTAAGTCGGCCATTGCCAGCGCATTGTCCAGCGTGGTCTGATAATCAATGGCATCCACTTTATAATATTGGGTCAGGGTAAAGTTATGCAGATCCATTACTGTTTTCAGCTTCTCAGCAAACAGTTCCGGATTAAACAAATCACCTACCCGCAAACCACGACGCGCAACTTTGTCTTCATAAGCCGGGCCAATACCGCGGCCGGTAGTACCGATTGGCTTATCGCCACGGGCTTTTTCGCGGGCAACATCAAGAGCAACGTGGAATGGCAGAATTAATGGGCAGGCTTCGCTAACCAGTAAACGGTCTTTAACCGGCACGCCGCGCTGTTCCAGCATGGTCATTTCTTTTAAGAAAGCTTCCGGTGATAACACTACGCCATTCCCAATCACACATTTTACGTTATCACGCAAAATACCGGACGGGATCAGGTGCAATACCGTTTTCTCACCGTTAATCACCAATGTATGCCCGGCATTATGGCCGCCCTGATAGCGCACCACATAGCTGGCTTTATCGGTTAATAAGTCAACAATCTTACCTTTACCTTCGTCACCCCATTGGGTGCCGAGCACAACGACGTTCTTAGCCATGGTTCCCACATCACGGAAAAAATTAGGCGTGGATTTTAACAAAAGCCCGCCGAAGTTTCAGCCGTCCAGACGAAAAAAAGGCCATGATTTTTCATGGCCAGTTAAACTAATTGATTTATAAGGATTTAAGGCAAGATAAATCGAACTGATCAGCGTTCTGATACAAGGCAAAACCAAACCGCAACCGATCTGCACGGTAATCTGTCTCAATAGCATGATGTTTTAGATGCGCGGCCAGTTCTGCGACCTGACTGGCACTAGCCAGCCGAAAGGTAAAAAAGTGTCCGTGTGCCGGTTCAGATAACAACAAGTTACTACGGTTTAACAGCGGGTGCTCAAGCTTATCGATTAAGGTTAAAAAATGCTGTTGCAGCTGCTGCACATACTGATGGATCCTGCCCACCGTAATACCTTGTTGTTTAAACAGCAACAAAGCGGCTTCCAAACGGTACAAAGCAGTAAAATCCATAGTCGCACCAGCAAAGCGGTAACCGTCCTCGCTATACAGCACTAAAGCCGATTTCTGTGCCGCCAGAGTACCAAATTCAGCGAACCAGCCGGTATAGAGTGGGCGCAGTTGACAACCTGTGGGCACTGCCATAAAACAGCAGCCCTCACCACCCTGCGCATATTTGTAGCTGCCCGCCAGATAAAAAATCCGCTCAGCAATTTCTGCCAGATCGGTCGGTAAAGCCATAAAACCATGGTAGCCATCAATCACCAGCATCGCTGTCGTTACCTCTGCCAGACCTTTGACAAAGGTTGGCAGATCGGCAATCGCATAGCCAGAGTTAAAAAATACCTGACTGCAAAACACCAGCTGATAATCATCGGCAGCGGCGGCTGCGGTAAATCTCTCGCTAAAAGTGGCAAAGGGCTCGGTTGGGATCTGTACCACGTCTATATTAGCTAACTCGCTTAGACGCTTAATCTGGCGTTGAAAGCTGTAAAACTCGCTGTCAGTGGTCAGTACTCTTAACGGCCGTTGCCAATCGAAGCAGCTGAGCAGTCGCATCACGAACTCGTGCGTATTAGCGGCGAACACAATTTGTTCCGGCTGTGGCAAGTTTAGGACATCAGCGATAAGCTGTTGTGTATGCGGAATTTTCTGACCAAAGATCAGCTGCCACTTATCATCCACCAAGCGCGCACTGTCATCCCAGTAGGCCAACTGCGCATCGCGGGTTACGTCCGGCCAATAGTGATGAGAATGGCAGGCAAAGTGTTGCTTGCCTTGGTTAGCGCCAAGAAAATGTTGATAAAACTGTTGATACATACCCTACCCTCTGGCTTTGTCCGAACCGGTTTTATAGCAAAAAGGCCCATACAGGGCCTTTTCTATCGGTCAAACAGCGGTTAGTTGCTAACTTTATCAGAACGCATATATTTGAAGAAATCGTTGTCAGGTTGTACCACCAACACATCATTCTTCGAATTAAAGCTGTTGCGATACGCCTCTAAGCTGCGTACAAAAGCATAGAACTCGGCATTTTTACTATACATATCAGCATAGACTTTTGCTGCTGTCGCATCACCTTCACCGCGCACGGTACGCGAATTCCGCTCGGCATCCGCCAGCATAACGGTAACGCGGGCATCAACATCGGCACGGATAATCTCTGCCTGCTCCCGGCCACGGGCGCGGTGTTCATCGGCTACCGCTTTTCGCTCAGCACGCATCCGGGCAAAGATCGAATCACTGATCTCGGTTGGCAGGTTAATTTGCTTTACCCGCACATCAATCACTTCGATACCCAGCTCATTGGCTGCCTGCGCCGCTTGCGATAAGGCGCTTTGCATTAACTGGGTCCGTTCGCCAGAGACAATTTCCTGAATGGTGCGGCTACCAAACTCGGTCCGTAATCCGTTATTGATATACTGCTTTAACAGCACTTCAGCTTGGGACTTAATACCACCGGTAGATAAGAAGAAAGCACCAAAGTCCTTAATCCGCCACTTAACGTAGCTATCCACTAACAGGTCTTTTTTCTCAGCGGTCACGAAACGGTCTGCCTGATCGTCCAGAGTTTGCACCCGGGCGTCAAGTTTCCGCACTTCCTGGATTACCGGCAATTTAAAGTGCAAACCCGGTTCATAGATCAGGACCTGGTTTTCTGCATCACGCTGAATCTTGCCGAACTGAGTGACAATGGCACGCTGCCCTTCCGGCACGACGAAAATGGCAGATACCACAATCAGCGCGACCACAACTATAATAGCAATAATAAAATTCTTCATCCGATGTTACCTCCCACTTGCACTGCGTGGTGAACTGCTGCGAACCGGCACTTGCTGCACTGGGGCATTACTGCTATCCAGGCTTGGGCGCACCGGCTGGCTGGCCGGAGTATTGGTCGCACTGGCGGCGCCTTGTTTCATTAGCTGATCCAGCGGCAAATACATCAGGTTGTTGCTGTTTTTGACATCAACCAGAATTTTCGAGGTACTGCTGTAAACCTGTTCCATCGTCTCAAGATACATCCGATCCCGGGTCACTTGTGGCGCAGCCAGGTACTGCGGCAACAGCTGTTCGAAACGGGCCACTTCACCCTGAGCTTTCAAGACAATTTGCTGTTTATAGGCTTCGGCTTCCTGCATTACACGGTTGACCTGGCCACGGGCGCGCGGTTCCACTTCACGGGCATAAGCCGTTGCTTCTTGCACGAAACGCTCCTGATCTTCCTGCGCTTTGATGGCATCGTCGAAAGCATCACGCACTTCTTCCGGTGGCCGGGCATCACGGAAGTTAACATCCACCAGCGTCAGCCCCATGTTATAAGGCTGAATAATGCTTTCCAGTTCCTGACGGGTATTTTGCCGCACGACTTCACGGCCACGGGTCAGAACGTCATCCATAATAGAATGACCAATCACAAAACGTAGTGCTGCATCAGTGGCTTCGCGTAAGCTACGATCGGCATCCACTACTGAGAACAGGTATTGGCGGGCATTGAAAATGCGGTATTGAATTTCAAAGGTCACCCGAACCAGGTTTTGATCCTGAGTTAACATAAAACCATCAGTGCGCAGTGAACGAACTTCCTGAGTGTTAACCGGGGTCACAGTATCAATAAAGGTGGGTTTCCAATGGATACCAGCGCCCACTTCAGTGTGGTACTGGCCAAAGCGCAGGACAACGCCGCGTTCAGCATCTTTAATGGTATAGAAACCGCTCAGGCCCCATACCAGTAGGGCGACAACAATAATCACCGTCATCAGTGCAGAGGCACCATTACCGCCGGTGTTATTACCCTTACCGCCAAAGATACCGCCAAATTTCTTACCGAAATTGCGAAACACTTCATCTAAATCGGGCGGGCCTTGATCCCGACCACCTTGCTTCCAGGGGTCGTTATTCTTGCCGTTATTGCCCGGCTCATTCCAAGCCATGCTTAACTCCACTTATAAAGTTGCTGTCAAAGGTTAATGTATCAAAAAACTGGCGGCCTGACGATATAGTTTTCCAGCGACTGCTCGCATTGCTTTAACAATCGGGCCCAGTTCGCTGCCGTTATTTTTACGCTCAACTCACAGCTACCGTCTTCCTGATACTGCTCATGCTGCACTGCTTGTAAGGCAAATAACTGTGCCCGAATTTGGCTAAGTCGCGGCGGCAGACGCAGTACAAGCTGCAAATGCTGCTGTGACAGTAACTGGATAACTGCCTGTTGCAGCAAATCCAGACCGGCACCGGTTTTCGCGGATAACCAAACTGCCTCGGGTAACCCCTGTTCGTTATAATCAATACGGGGAGACTGCGCTAACTGGTCAATTTTGTTGTAAACCAGTAATTGTGGCACCTCAGCAGCGTCAATTTCTGTTAACACCAGCTGCACTTGCCGCATATTTTCTGCCCGTCGGGCATCGGCGGCATCAATCACATGTAGCTGTAAATCGGCATCCCGGGTTTCCTGCAGGGTTGACTTAAATGCGGCCACTAAATCATGTGGCAAGTGCCGGATAAAGCCAACGGTATCGGCCAGGATCGCCTCGCCAAACTGCGGTAGCTCAATACGACGCAGCGTCGGATCGAGCGTCGCAAATAGCTGGTCAGCCGCATAAACATCCGCGGTGGTCAGACGGTTAAATAAGGTTGATTTGCCGGCATTGGTGTAGCCAACGATGGAGAGTACCGGCTGCTCTGACCGCTGCCGGGCGCGACGGCCCTGCTCACGCTGCCGGCCTAGTTTATCCAGCCGGATTTTTAACGCCTTTACTCTGTCGCGCAACAGCCGACGGTCAGTTTCCAAGCGGGTTTCACCCGGACCGCGCAAACCGATACCGCCTTTTTGCCGCTCATTATCGAAACCACGGATTAAGCGGGATGCGAGGTGTTGCAGCTGCGCCAGCTCGACTTGCAGCTTGCCTTCATAGGTTCGGGCGCGTTGGGCAAAGATATCCAGGATCAGGCTGGTGCGATCAATAACCCGCGCCTGACACAAACGCTCCAGATTTCGTGTCTGACTCGGACTTAACTCGTTATTGAAAATCACCACTGTCGCGCCCGTGTCAGCGACCAGGGCGGCGAGCTCGGCAGCCTTGCCCGAACCAATAAAAAGTTTGGCATCAGGAGCCTGTCGACTGCAGGATAATTCTCCCAACACAACCACACCCGCAGAAGCCACTAACATCCGTAGCTCCTGCAGATCCTCGGTTGAGTGTTCCTGCGGGAAATTAACGTGTACCAGTACGGCTTGCTCAGCCGGCTCAGCCAGATCAAACAAGCGCTGTTACTCCGCTAATTATTCAACATCCTCGTTATCGTCGGCAGTACCACTCTGGCTGGTCATCGTATTGACTGCACGTGCTGGTACCACGGTAGAAATGGCGTGTTTGTAAACCATTTGGCTGACTGTATTTTTCAGCAAAATTACGAACTGATCGAAAGACTCAACCTGCCCCTGCAATTTAATTCCATTCACCAAGTAAATTGAAACAGGAATGCGTTCCCGTCTTAAGGTGTTCAAAAATGGGTCTTGTAATGATTGGCCTTTTGCCATGTCACGCTTTCCTTTTTTATTAAGTATGCCTGATATAGGTATTATTTTTTTTATTTCAAGTTGTTAAACGTGAAATTTTTGCTGCCATTTTTAGCTTAGCGAAGAAATGACAGCTTGCAAGTTTTCTGACAGTTCTGCTTCTGTTTTTAACCAGATCAAATCGGGCCAGCTACGCAGCCAGGTCAACTGACGTTTTGCCAGCTGCCGGGTTGCTGCGATGCCTTGACTGACCATGGTCGGATAATCAATTTTACCGTCCAGATAATCCCACATCTGACGATAGCCGACACAGCGCATCGACGGTAAGTCCGGATGCAAATCGCCGCGTTGATATAACTGTCGCACTTCCTGTTCAAAGCCTTGCGCTAACATCTGCAAAAAGCGTTGTTCTATACGCTGATGCAGCAGGGCACGATCAACCGGCGCTATCGCAAATTGCCGTACCGGGTAAGGCAGCGGCTCACCGGCGGCTGCGGTCAGTTCGGTCAAGCTTTGCCCGGAAATCCGGTATACCTCAAGCGCCCGGTTAATCCGCTGTGGATCATTCGGATGGATCCTGCTTGCTGATACGGGATCCACTAAGGCTAACTCTGCATGTAACGCTGTCCAGCCTTTGACAGCCGCTTCGGCTTCGAGTTCCGCCCGTACTGCCGGATCTGCGGCCGGTAAGCTGGAAATGCCCTGCAATAACGCCTTGAAATAGAGCATAGTGCCACCAACCAGAATCGGTGTATTACCCCGCGCTCTAATGTCAGCAATTAATGCCAGCGCATCGGCACGAAAATCCGCCGCTGAGTAGCTGTCAGCCGGATCACGGATATCCAGCAAATAATGCGGCGCTGCCGCTTGCTCTGCCGCATCGGGTTTAGCGGTACCAATATCCATGCCCCGATACACCAGCGCGCTATCAACGCTGATTAACTCGGCTGTTTGCAAATGCTGTTTTAACGCTATTGCCAGTGCCGTTTTACCTGAGGCGGTGGGCCCCATAATACAGATCACCGGCTGTTCAACTGCCATGACCGCGCTCCGGTAAGCTGTCTGCCCAGGCGGCAACATTCAGCAGTTGTGCCGTCGGATGCTGCGATGTTAAGAGCTGTGAAAAAGAGTTTAACAAAATTTCTGCCTGCAGAAAATTGGCTGATAGTAGTAGCGCTAATAGCGCTGTCGCTGTGACCGCTTGCTGTGCTTGGCGACCTTGCTGCAGCATTAAACTAAACCAGTCACTGATCGCCGTGTGTCGCAACCACTGCGGTACCGCCCGGATAATGGCGGTATTATCTCTGATCAACAGATCAAAACCCAGCTCTTCCAGTGCCGCAGCTTGTTGCAGCAGCCAGTCTAATTCCGGTGTTATCAGTTGTAGCCGCAGCGGTAACAATAAGGGCGCGCTGACTACTTGCTGCTGCCATGCCAGGGCCGCAGCTTGCGTCAGATCTTGCAGATATAATTGCTGTTGCTCTGACCAGAGCACATAGCGGTTCTCAACCAGAAGGTAAGAACCCTGCGCCTTTTGCGGCAGGGCTTGTGCAGTGCTACTGGCCAGATACGTCAGCTGAGCGTTAACGGTGCTAGTGTTAACCTCTTTGCCAGGGCCACCCGTTAAGCTGCTTCGCTGCGAAGAATTGACCTTGCCCACCGGATTTTGAGCAGTGAATTGCAGTCGCCCTTCACCGACGCTTCGCCCAGCAGGACTGTTGCTATCCGCCTGCAGCGGCCTTTGATAATGGTTATCTTTAGTGATAGCCGGCCAAGTTGCAACCGGCTCCGCTGAGGTAGGGCTAGGCTTGATGCCGGTTTGCGCTGTGCTGGGTGGCGCCGCTATTGCCAAGCTTTGCTGCAGCGCATCTGCTAAAGCACTGACCACAAAATCATGTACCAGTCGCGCCTGATGAAAACGCACCTCATGTTTTGCCGGATGCACATTAACATCCACTTCGGATGGCGCTAACTCCAGATATAACACAAAGGCCGGTTGTTGTTCGGCGCTGAGTTGTTCACCGTACGCCTGCCGGATCGCATGATTCAGCAATTTATCCCGCATCATCCGGCCGTTAACATAACTGTACTGGCAGGCGGCCTGTGTCTGGCAAGCGGCAGGCGGCAAAATCCAGCCACTAAGGCGGATTTGCTGATACTGATTTTCAATCCACAGTGCCTGTTCAGCAAAAGCCCGGCCACAGATCGCCGCTAAGCGCTTTTGCCGCGCGCCCTGATGCTGGCACAGAGGTAACCGGCGTATCGGCTGGCCGTTATGGGTTAACGACCAGCTAACATCAAACCGGCTCAGCGCCAGCCGTTTGACCAGCTCATCAATATGACTAAATTCGGTTTTATCGCTGCGTAAAAAACGCCGCCGGGCCGGGGTATTGAAGAACAGATCAAGCACTTCGATACTGGTGCCATCCGGATGGGCAGCGGGCCGCACCTGCACCGCCATGTCACGGCCTTCAGCACTGGCTTGCCAGGCTTTATCCTGCGCGGCCGGTTTTGAGGTCAGAGTTAACCGGGATACCGAGCTGATACTGGCGAGAGCTTCACCGCGAAAGCCGAGACTACAAATTTGCTCCAAATCGGCCAGGCTACTGATCTTACTGGTCGCATGCCGGCTTAACGCCAGCACCAGTTCCTGCTCGGCAATACCATTGCCATTGTCGCGGATCAGGATTTTCTTACTGCCGCCCTTCTCTATTTCCAGCTCGATTTGCGTCGCACCGGCGTCCAGGCTGTTCTCTACCAGTTCTTTTACCACTGATGCCGGGCGCTCTACCACTTCACCGGCAGCAATCTGGTTCGCCAGCTGCGGCGGCAATAATTGAATGGGCATCTCAGGGGATCCGTAACACCTGACCGATACGCAGGCTATCAGAACGTAACTGATTGTGCGTTCGTAACTCGTCTATCGACACATTATAACGTTGCGCCAGTAGTGACAGCGATTCGCCAGCCTGAACACGGTGTTCTTTCGCCCGACGCTGGGCGAACAACGAATCTGCCGGTGGCGACAACTCAAAGTGCCGGCGCACACCATTAAAAATGGATTGCACCAGTTTTTGCTGATGGCCAGGCGTCCGTAATAAGCGCTCTTCCTGTGGATTGGAAATAAAACCCACTTCAACCAAAATCGATGGAATATCGGGCGCTCGTAATACCCCTAAACTGGCGGCCTGCGGTTCGCGCTTATGCAAGGTCGTAATTTTACCCATTTCAGATAACACCTGATTCGCCACCTGATGCGCAGTGACCATCGAATGATTCATCGACAAGTCCAGTACCGTTTGTGCCAGATAGCGTTCATTGGCCGAGTCTTTAATCACCTCGGCCACGCCACCTAACAGTTCACCGTGACGCTCGGTTTGTTCCAACATCCGGCCCACTTCTGAGGTAGCGCGACGCAGTGATAAAACCCAGACGGCAGCGCCGCGCGGATGTGGCGAAGTAAAAGCATCGGCATGTACTGAAATCAACAGATCGGCTTGCAACCGCCGGGCAATATCAGTGCGGTTATTGACCGGAATATAATAATCGCCGGTACGCACCAGCGCCGCTTTCATACCAGGCTCACGGTTAAAACGTTCAACCAAGGCTTTGGCTAATGGCAAGGTCAGGTTTTTCTCAAAAGTGCCGGAAGGACCAATAGAACCAGGGTCGTTTCCACCATGCCCGGCATCTACGGCAATAATAATATCGCGCGCTGCCCGAATACTGGCAGGTACCGGTGTTCTGGCCGGCGTAGTATTGGCTGGAGTTGTTGCCACAGGACGACTGGCCTGGCTGGCATTAGCGCTACTGGCCGCAGCGCTGGCCGTCAGCGGTAGATCGACAACCAGCCGGTGCCCGAAACTGTCCGCCGGGGTTAACGCAAACACATTCGGCTTTATCGTTTGGGTCAGATCGAGCACAATACGCATCTTGCCCTGACCACCACTGCTACGAATGCCACTAATCAACGGCGATTGCCCGTTGCTGGCTGGTAACGCCGGGCTACCTCGTACGTTACTGAGATCAATCACTAAACGATCAGGTTTATCGAGGGTAAAGTATTTAAAATCCGGCGCCGATGCCAAATCAAAGACCACCCGCGTATTATCCGATGCCGGAGCAATCCGCACACTTTGTACCTGCGCGCTTGCCTGCACCAACGGTGCGGCAAATAAACAGATTAAAACCAGAACCAGCAGTGACAGCGCGTTATTTTTGCTCATTATCCGTCAATATCGTTATTATTTTACTGCCTGCCTGACTGCCCGCTACTAACTGCAAAGTGCGCAGTTCTCCCTGCTGAGTCAGTTGTAATTGTAAATCGGCTTGCGGCAAATAACCGGCGCCCCGCTCCGGCCATTCGATTAAACATAAGCTGTTTGGATTAAAGTAATCCCTTATGCCCATAAATTCCAGCTCTTCCGGATCATGCAGCCGATATAAATCAAAGTGATATACCTGCAACTCCGCCAACTGATAGGGTTCGACCAGCGTATAGGTCGGGCTTTTTACCGCGCCCGGATGCCCCAGCGCCTGAATCAGCCCACGGCAAAAGGTCGTTTTCCCAGCCCCCAGGTCACCTTGCAAAAACACCACCATACCACCATGCAACAGGCCGGCTAATCTTGCCGCCAGGGCCAGGGTAGCAGCTTCTGATTGCAGTGTAAGGTGGTGTTGACTCACTATCTGATCCTACCGTGCTTGATATCACTTTCTGGCTGGCTATGGTAACAAAGGAACAAGCCAGACAGCCAGTAAAACCAATAAAATACCGCCATTGGACGTCTAAGTTGCCGATTAGTTCCGGTTAGTGACACAACGCGGCTGCCAAAAGTAAGTTGTGATAATATAAAGCCTTCTTAACAGGCGTTATAACATGCAAGCAGAACAGATCCGCAATCAGATTAAAGCCTGGGCCAAAGAGCTGGGTTTTCAGGCCTGTGGCATTAGCCGGCCACAGCTGGGTGCAAAACAAGAACAGCGTTTACAGCAGTGGCTGGACGCCGGTTACCATGGTGAAATGCAGTATATGGCAGAGCATGGCATGTTGCGCGCCAGACCTGCCGGGCTGCATCCGGGGACCTTAAGTGTAATCAGCGTGCGCCTGGATTACCTGCCTAAAGCGGCGGCCTTTGCCACGAATCTGGCCGACCCCAGCCAGGCCTATATCAGCCGCTATGCGCTGGGTCGCGATTATCATAAATTAATGCGTAACCGCTTAAAGCAACTGGGACAAAAAATTGCCACCCTGATCTCGGATCTGGACGGCCGGCCCTTTGTCGATTCGGCGCCGATTTTAGAACGGCCTTTAGCGCAGCAAGCCGGTCTGGGTTGGATAGGGAAACACAGTTTGTTGCTGGCTGAAGAAGCCGGTTCCTGGTTTTTTCTCGGCGAGTTACTGGTTAATCTGGAACTGCCGGTTGACCAACCACACCCCGGCGATTGCGGCAGCTGCGTCGCCTGTATTACCAGCTGCCCTACCGGCGCTATCGTTGCGCCCTATGTCGTTGATGCCCGCCGCTGCATCTCCTATCTGACAATTGAGCTGAAAGGCGCCATTCCAACGGAATTCAGACCCTTACTGGGTAATCGTATCTATGGCTGTGATGACTGCCAGCTGGTATGCCCGGTGAACCGGCAGGCGCCGCTGACTGCGGAGCCGGATTTTCAACGCCGGCCACAGTGGCAGGATCAATCGCTGCTGGCATTATTTCAGTGGGACGAAGCGACCTTCCTGCACCTGACCGAAGGCAGTGCTATCCGGCGTATTGGTTTTGAACGCTGGCAGCGCAACCTGGTAGTGGCGCTGGGTAATGCCCCCTACCAGCCGGAAATTGTCGCCACGCTCAAACAGGCACTGCCAACAGCGACACCGCTGGTTGCCGAACATATTGAGTGGGCTTTGCAACAACAAAAACAAAAAAGCTATCTGGCGCAGAATCTGTTACCACGCAGTACCGAAAGACTAGTGCGGATTATTCAGAAGGGCTTGCCCAGAGATGCTGGCTAAGTTGGGCATCACGCTGTGCCTGGCGAGCTGCCGCCAGCACACAAATTTGTTGCTGTCGGGCGCTTGAGGCCTGATGCCATTCGGTAATTTCACTGAGTAAACGGCCGCAGCCAAGGCAACAGTCCTGCTGATCCAGACAACAATTACGCACACAAGGGGACTTAACCATACGCAGTCCTCTACAACGGCTTATCGATAGTGCCTGAGTATAGCGCGGCAGCGTCAGACCCGCGCAAAATTTAACAAAAAATTCTTATTTGGCAAGCATAGCTTCGTTGCTGCCAGCTGCCCAGTAACCAGAAACGACAAAGCAGCCAGTAGGCTGCTTTGTGTTGAATTTGGAGCGAGTTACGAGGTTCGAACTCGTGACCTCGACCTTGGCAAGGTCGCGCTCTACCAGCTGAGCTAAACTCGCATCGGGTCGCAGTGATTAACGAGGTTAATCTTGCGTCTGATGGCGCGCATTTTACAAAATCAGTCGCCCGATGCAAGGTTTTTTTCAGGGTAAACGAAAAAAATATTGGCGATAGGTGACTAATTCAGCAATCGACTCACGAATATCGTCCAGCGCCAGATGGCTGCTGCTCTTTTGTACCTTCTGCAGCACCTCAGGATGCCAGCGCCGCGCCAGTTCTTTTACCGTGCTGACATCTAAATTACGATAGTGGAAAAAGGCTTCCAGCTCTGGCGCATACTCCGCCAGAAAACGCCGGTCCTGACCAATGCTGTTCCCACACATCGGGGATTTGTCCTTGCTCACATATTGGCTTAAAAAGGCGATGGTTTGCTGCTCAGCCTCTGCCAGCGTCACCGTGCTGGCACGACAACGGGCAGTCAAACCGCTTTTGCCATGCTGCTCTACACACCAGGGGTCCATATTATCCAGAATCTCGTCCGCCGTCTTAATCGCAAATACCGGGCCCTCGGCCAGAATATTTAACTGACTGTCGGTAACGATGGTCGCCATTTCCAAAATGACGTCGGTTTTCGGTTCCAGGCCGGTCATTTCCAGATCCAGCCAAATCAGATTAGTATCATTTACTGCCATAGTTTCCTCAGCTATATCGAAGCCAGATGGCTTTGTCCGCGGGCGCTTTACGGGTATGATACACGCCAGAAACTAACTGTGATAGCTAAAGCCAGCAAAACGGTAAACCGTGACCAAGAAAAAACACCTGAATCAACGCCAGCATCAACGTATTGCCGACAATGAGCAGCGGCGGCTAAAACGCAGCAATAAAGCCAGTGCCAGTGACTGGGACGACGCCCTACTGCACCCGCCGGAACCGGGGTTAGTGCTTAGCCGCTTTGGTCAGCATGCCGATGTCGAAGATACGAGCGGTGCTGTGGTGCGCTGTAATATGCGCCGCACTATCAGTTCGGTGGTGACCGGCGACCAGGTCAGCTGGCGCCGCAGCAAACAACCGACCGGCAGCATTGATGGCGTGATTGAAGCGGTGGCAGAACGGCACTCGGTACTGCTACGCCCGGATTTTTATGATGGCTTAAAACCGGTCGCCGCCAATATCGATTTAATGATTATTGTCTCCGCCATCATGCCGGCACTGTCGTTAAATATTATCGACCGTTATCTGGTGGCCTCAGAAATCACCGGCATTAAACCGCTACTGGTCATTAATAAAATCGACTTATTACCCGAAACTGAACAACAGGCGCTCGACCAACAACTGCAACTGTACCGGCAGATGGGGTACGCCTGCCTACTGGTCAGTGCCAAAACCGGTCAGGGTATGGCCGAGCTGCTACAGTATCTGCATAGCGGTACCAGCATCTTTGTCGGCCAGTCGGGCGTCGGCAAGTCATCGCTGATGAATACCCTGATGCCGGGCCTCGCGGCCGCGACGCAGGAAGTATCGGAAGTATCGGGTCTGGGCCAGCATACCACTACGGTTTCCCGGCTGTATCACCTGCCGGAAGGCGGCAAGCTGATTGACTCACCGGGTATTCGCGAGTTTGCACTCTGGCATTTATCGCCGGAGGAAGTGACCAACGGCTTTATCGAGTTCCGCCCCTGGCTGGGCCGGTGTAAGTTCCGCGACTGTAAGCATTTGACCGATCCGGGCTGTGCCATTCAGCATGCGGTAGCAGAGGGCGAAATCAGCCCGCTACGCTACGAGAGTTACCAGAAAATCCTGCACAGTATGGCGCAGGATAAACCGCATTATTTTTAACTTTTAGTCTTTTAATACGAGTAGCTGACATCTTATGGATAAATTTAAAATCACTCTGCAATACCTGTTACCCAAGCACCTGTTATCACGTTTGGTGGGTTATCTGGCCGCAGCGAAACTGGGTTTTATCAGTCATGCCCTGATTAGCCTGTTTATCAAAGCCTATAAGATCAATATGCAGGAAGCCAGGCATGAAAAAGCCAGTGACTATGCCAGCTTTAATGAGTTCTTTACCCGGCCGCTGAAAGACGGAATCCGGCCGCTGGTCGCCGATCCTGCCATCGTCGCGCACCCGGTAGACGGTGCCATCAGCCAGCTCGGCGATATCGTCGCTGGCCAGCTGGTGCAGGCAAAAAACCACGATTACAGCCTGCAAAGTCTGCTCGGCGGTAAAGCCGAAACGGCGGAGCCTTTTGCCGGTGGTAAATTCGCTACCATTTATCTGGCGCCCAAAGATTACCACCGTATCCATATGCCGGTTAGCGGCACCCTGCGTGAGATGATCTATGTACCAGGTGAGCTATTCTCAGTAAACCCGCTGACCGCTGAAAATGTCCCGGATCTGTTTGCCCGTAACGAGCGGGTAGTAACCATTTTTGATACTGAATTCGGCCCTATGGCATTGGTATTGGTTGGCGCCACTATCGTAGCCAGTATCGAAACCGTTTGGGCGGGCACCGTCACACCACCGACCGGTAAAGAGGTATTTCGCTGGCAATATCCGGCTGAGGGCTTAAACAGCATCAGGCTGGAAAAAGGTGCCGAGATGGGCCGTTTTAAACTGGGCTCTACTGTGATTCTGGCGTTCCCGCATGGCAGCATCGACTTTTTAGCTGACCAACAGCCGGGCACAGTGACCCGTATGGGCACCGCCTTTGCCAATATTAAGTCAGCCAAGACGGCGGACTAAGATGCAAATTATTGCGCATCGCGGCGCCAGTGGTGAGTATCCGGAAAATACCCTGCTGGCGTTTCGCCAGGCCTTAGCCCAGGGCGCAGATGCTATCGAGCTGGATGTGTTTGCGGTAGAAGGCGAACTGATTGTGATCCACGATCCGCATCTGCAGCGCACCACCAATGGCCGCGGCAGTATTTACCAGCATAGCCTGGCACAACTGGCCACTATCGACGCCGGTGCCGGCGAGCCGATCCCGCTATTGTGGCAGGTGCTACAGCTGGTACAAGGCCGCTGTTGGCTAAATATCGAATTAAAGGGAGCGGATACGCTCGAACCTTTGCTAAAACTGTTGCAGCGCGCTGAGCGCGAGCTGAACTATGATCTTAACAGCCTGCTGATTTCCTCCTTTAATCATAAACTGTTGGCCGCCGTAAAAGCGGCGCGGCCTGAGCTAAAAACCGGTGCGCTAACGGCTTCACTGCCTATCGACAATTGCGCCTTCGCTACGCAATTGCAGGCGTACTCAGTACACTGTGATGCCGATTTTATCGACGCGGCGCTGGTTGCCGATGCCAAAGCCCGGCAACTGCAGCTTTATGTTTATACGGTAGATGAGGCAGATGATTTAGCGCGGCTAAAGGCGCTGGGTGTCAATGGGGTTTTTACTAATTATCCGGCGCGCAGCCGCAAGCTTCTGACATAAAACCACAACCACCTGATGTAAAAAAACCTGCTTTAAGCAGGTTTTTTATCATCGGTTTCACAGCTATTACACTGATTGCAAAGCCGCATATTCATAATATGGGCAAACACGACGAGCGAGGCGCCAATCACCAGAATTAAATGCTCGTACTCATGCCCCCAGGCACCGCGCTGCCAGTAAATAAAACCACCTAGAAACAGCGAATAAAACGGGTAGAGTTTGCGGTGATAACGATGAAAGCCGATAAACAGCGTAATAAAACCCAGCACCATGGTAAATAGCAGCACAAAGCCTTCAAAGGCATGGTTATGGGCAGCGGTTAAGCCCAGCAGCGGTAATACAGGCAGGATCACCGGCAATAAAATACAGTGAATGGCACAGAGCGATGTGACCATAATACCGAACTTATCAAATAATAGCCTTGCCTTTGCCAGCACAACCGAACCCTCCGTTTTCCACGAGACGATATAATATAACAAAAGTACGCAATTGCAAACGGGCAACTGAAAAAATGCTGCACCCGGCAGCTTCACTAAACAGGCTATGGCATAATAGCCGTATTTAATCCGGAAAGACTTATAGCTATGGATACTCTGTTACAACAGCTGGATGAAAACCTGAAAGAGCTTTATCGCAAGGCGTTAGACGCCGATGCCCTGCTAGAGCAGCTACAACAGCAAGGCCAGGCGAAATATCAGGCGGTGTTTGCTAAAGACGCGGGGTTTAAGGTTGAAAGCAATCGCTTTATGCCTTATCTGGCAGAAACAGCGGAACAAATCGCCGCAATGCGCCACAGCCAGCAATTTAATACTGCCACTTTACAACGCGTGGTGCAGCAGTTGCAGCTACTGCATAAAACTCTGGCTGAGTTACGGCTGGCGGTAAAAGCTTAAGCTATCATCACGGGTTTACACTTAAAATAAAACAGCCGGCTATACTGCCGGCTGTTGTCATGATATGCGAAAGCAAAACCTGTTTTAGTTGCTCACTTTCGGTGCAACTGCCGCATGCTGCGTAACCGCCGGCTGCACAGTCTTATTAAACCAGTCTTGTAACATCAACTGTTCGTGCTCAAATTCAGGACGGGTACCGGTTTTACTTAACCGCTGCAAGAACGCCATATCCCGCAGTTTTTCTTCACCGCTTAACACTTCTTCACCATAGTTATCACGCAGGCTATGACTAAAGCGCACTGCAGGTGAATAAATATCTTTTACAATACGCAGCGCCTGGCCGCTTGGCCCGGCAAAGTAGTCAACATCACCGGCTAAATCGATATCGGTTACCGTCACCTGCCACTGATAGCCCTCTGGCATTTTGGCCGCTAGATCAGTAAAAATCTTTTCAACCGACTTCAGCACTTTCTGCTCATAGCGGCTGCGAGATTCATTAGTAGGCCGGATATCGGTAAATTTTTCAGGCTGCTCGAATGTCACTTTTACCTCGGCAGCTGCCGCTTGCGCATCAGCAATACCGAACGCAGCCAGCATTGTTAACACTAAAAGACTGTTACGCATTGTGTTCTCCTGTGGTCTGAGTAGACCTTCTATCAACCTGTACAAAGTATAGTCGGCGCAAAATTTATGCAAGCTGAATGGGCAATAAAAAAGCCCTGCGGTTTCCCGCAGAGCTTTTTCTATTCAATCAGTGATTTACATCACATCATGCCGCCCATACCACCCATGCCGCTCATATCTGGCATTGGTTTTTCTTCTTTTGGCAGCTCGGTCACCATCGCTTCGGTAGTGATCATCAGCGAGCCAACAGAGGCAGCGAACTGCAGCGCAGAACGGGTAACTTTGGTTGGATCCAGAATACCCATTTCCAGCATATCGCCATAGACGTCGGTCGCAGCGTTATAACCGTAGTTACCGCTGCCTTCTTTAACCTTGTTAACGACGACTGATGGCTCTTCACCGGCGTTAGATACGATCTGACGCAGTGGTGCTTCCATTGCGCGCAGTGCGATCTTAATACCGTGCGTTTGATCTTCGTTGGCACCGGTTAAGCCAGCAAGTTTAGCAGCCACGCGCACCAGAGCTACACCACCGCCAGGTACTACACCTTCTTCTACCGCAGCACGGGTAGCGTGTAAGGCATCTTCTACACGGTGTTTCTTCTCTTTCATTTCGATTTCAGTCGCGGCACCGACTTTGATTACTGCGACACCGCCAGCCAGCTTGGCCAGACGCTCTTGCAGTTTCTCCTTATCATAGTCTGAAGTCGCTTCTTCGATTTGCTGACGGATTTGCTTGACGCGGGCGTCAATAGCCGCTTGCTCACCGGCACCATCGATAATAGTGGTGTTATCTTTAGTGATAACAACGCGCTTCGCGGTACCTAAGTCTTCCAGCGTGGCTTTTTCCAGTTCCATACCGATTTCTTCAGAAATCACCGTACCACCGGTCAGGGTAGCGATATCCTGCAGCATCGCTTTACGACGGTCACCGAAACCAGGCGCTTTCACGGCAGAGATCTTCACGATACCGCGCATATTGTTAACAACTAAGGTCGCTAAGGCTTCGCCTTCGACGTCTTCAGCAATAATCAGCAGTGGCTTACCTGACTTAGCTACACCTTCTAATACCGGCAGTAATTCACGGATATTAGAGATTTTCTTATCCACAGCCAGGATAAAGGGGTTATCCAGTTCAACCTGGCCCGCTTCCTGGTTGTTGATAAAGTACGGAGACAGGTAACCACGGTCGAACTGCATACCTTCAACCACGTCCAGCTCGTTGTTCAGGCCCTGGCCTTCTTCAACGGTGATCACACCTTCTTTACCCACTTTGTCCATGGCATTGGCAATGATCTGGCCAATTTCATCATCAGAGTTAGCAGAGATAGTGCCTACCTGCGCAATAGCTTTGCTGTCAGCACATGGCTGTGACAGGGCTTTTAATTCAGCTACGGCGGCGATCACGGCCTTGTCGATACCGCGTTTTAAATCCATTGGATTCATACCGGCAGCCACGGCTTTTACGCCTTCGTTAATAATGTTTTGTGCCAATACCGTAGCGGTAGTGGTACCGTCACCGGCTTCGTCATTGGCCTTAGACGCCACTTCTTTAACCATCTGGGCGCCCATGTTCTCGAACTTATCTTCCAGCTCGATTTCTTTGGCAACTGACACACCGTCTTTGGTGATCAGAGGTGAACCGAACGATTTGTCCAGAATCACATTACGGCCTTTTGGACCTAAAGTAACGCGCACTGCGTTTGCCAGAATGTTTACGCCTTTCAGCATCTTGTTACGGGCTTCATCGCCAAAACGTACGTCTTTTGCAGCCATTTTCGTATCCTTAAAAGTCGTTAATTGTTAATCAGAAAAGAGAAAGGGGAAATTAATCCAGGATCACACCTAAGATGTTATCTTCTTTGGTGATCACATATTCCTGACCATCAATTTTTTCAGTGCGCTCTACATAGGCACCGAACAGAACCTTGTCGCCAACCTTAACGTCCAGTGGTTTCACATCGCCGTTATCTAAAATACGACCATTGCCCACTGCTACTACGACACCGCGCGTTGATTTTTCTGCGGAAGCACCAGTCAGAACGATGCCACCGGCAGACTTGCTCTCAGCGTCGGTACGTTTGATGATGACACGATCATGTAATGGACGAATATTCATGCTCTATCTCCTAAAGCGTTTGGGTTTTAACGTGACAGTTAAATTTTGTGTGCTCGCTATATGGGGCGAACCGAAAAAAATTCCAAGGGCCGGCAGAAAAAAATTCCGCAAAACGCGGCCACGGTTTACCGTACAATGGTGCTAACCTAACAAAAAACCAAGGCCTGATATGAGCGATTATCTGCTGATCCTGTGTAACTGCCCGGATGAGAGCACAGCTGCCGCCATTAGCACCCAGCTGTTACAGCAACGGCTGGTGGCCTGTGTTAACCGGCTACCCGCGGTACAATCCAGCTATATCTGGCAGGACAAACTGGAACAGGCGGTGGAAATTCAGTTGCAACTTAAAGCGCCAAAGCGGAACTTTACCGCAATTGAGCAAGCCATAAGCGCCATTCACCCGTATGCTGTGCCGGAAATTATCGCCGTTGAGCTTTGTCAGCTGAATCAGGCTTATGCCGCCTGGATTAATGAGGTTACCTGTGATTAAACGCTGTTGTTATCTACTGCTGCTGCCCCTACTGTTCCTGTTGCTAACCAGCACGGCGACTGCGCAGCAGCAAAGCCCGCAAACCAGCCCGACGAATAATAATGTTGTGCTGCAAAGCCTGTTGCAGGGCCAGCCACAATTTTTACCGGTGGAACAGGCCTTTGTGCTGGACTACCGCCAGCAGGATAACGAGCTGTTGCTAAGCTGGACTATCGCCGATGGCTATTATATGTATCGCGATAAGTTTAAGTTTGGCGGCGTGGCGGTCAGCTTTTCGCATCCGACCTATCCGGCCAGTATCAGTATTGAAGATGAATATTTTGGTAAAACCGAAGTCTATTATCATCAGCTGCAGCTAAAAATTCCGCTGTCAGATATCGATGAAGATGCACTCTTTCGGGTGCAATTTATGGGCTGTGCCGAAGCCGGTCTGTGTTATCCGCCAACCACGGTAGAAATTCCACTGACCCAGCCTGGCCAGTCTGAAGCCAGCGCCAGCTTAGCGACAACAGCGCCGGTCTCCAGCCAGTTTGGCTTATTGGAGCGCTTAAGCGAAGGCTCAGTGCTGGTGAGTCTGGGCGTATTTTTCCTGCTCGGCTTAGGGCTGTCCTTTACCCCCTGCGTGTTTCCGATGTATCCGATTCTAAGTAGCATTATTGTCGGCCAGGGCCAGCGGTTATCGACCAAACGCGCCTTTGGCTTATCGATGTCCTATGTACAGGGTATGGCGCTGACCTACTCCCTGCTAGGGCTGGTGGTCGCCAGTTTAGGCGTAAAATTCCAGGCGGCAATGCAACATCCGGCCGTGTTAATCGTCGCTGCCGTGATCTTTGTGCTGCTGGCCTTGGCGATGTTTGGCGTCTTTAATCTGCAACTGCCAGCCCGCTGGCAGGAAAGGGTGGCTGGCGTCAGTAACAAACAACCAGGTGGCTCGCTAAAAGGCGCCTTTGTGATGGGCGCGTTATCCGGCCTGATTGCCTCACCCTGCACCACAGCCCCGCTATCTGCGGCACTATTATATGTGGCGCAAAGCGGCGATCTGGCCCTTGGCGCCCTGACGCTTTATGTGCTGAGCCTGGGGATGGGTTTACCTTTGTTATTACTCGGTACCTCAGGCGGTCGCCTGCTGCCAAAAGCCGGCAACTGGATGAACGCGGTCAAAAATATCTTTGGCTTCCTGTTACTGGCGGTGCCACTGATCCTGCTAGAGCGCTTTTTACCGTTCTGGATTGTGTTAGCCCTTGGCACCGTCTTAACGCTGGCGCTGGTATTTTATTTATACCGGCTGCTGTTTAGTCTGAGCAGTGTCAACGCTAAGGCCGGTGTCGCAGTGCTGGCGCAGCTGTTGTTACTGGGTATCTTCTGGCTGAATTTACAGTATTACCGCCCGGCCAGCCCGGCACTGCCGCAGGCAACGATTAGCGCAGAGGGCGAGAATATTAATGCGCTGGGCTTTATCGTGGTGAAAGATGCCGATGAGCTGGCGCAGCAACTGCAGAAGGCCAAAGCTGCCGGTCAGTTTGCGCTGGTCGACCTGTATGCCGAGTGGTGCGTGGCCTGTAAAGAGTTTGAGCAACTGACCTTTCCAAGGCCGGAGGTCACCGCCCTCACCTCACAGATGCGGCTGATTAAAATTGATGTCACCCGGATGACCCGCAAAGATCAGGCGCTGCTGGATAGCTATCAGGTGTTGGGTTTACCTACCCTGCTATTTTTCGCCCCCGATGGCAGCGAACTAAAGCAAAGCCGCGTCACCGGCTTTATGAATGCCAGCGCCTTTGCCAATCATTTACAGGCGATGATGCAATAATAATGGGCGGCTGCAGCAAGCCAGGCTGCAGCCGTGTCCTTTCCTCTTGTCTCCCCCTTTAGGTCGCCGAGATCCTAACCATCCAGATGGCCACTGGCTGATAAGACCAGTATTTTGCTGCCATTTGCGGCGATTTCACTATAATAAGGCGCGGATCTGTCAGACAGGCATCGACAAGGTGCCCAAATTGGCCGTAAAGTGTGCATCTAACAGCTACGGCAACACTTGCTGACATCTTCCGGGAAAAGACAGGATAACTTAATTAATGACCGCGAATTTACGCATTCTGTTATTGAATGGCCCTAATCTGAATATGCTGGGTATTCGGGAGCCTGCGACCTATGGTGCCGCGACGCTGGCGCAAATTGTCGCCGGCTTGCAACAACAGGCAGCAGAGCTTAACGTGACGCTGACGGCGCTGCAATCGAATGCCGAGCATCAATTGATTGACGCCATTCAACAAAGTTATCAGCAGCAGGATTTTATTATTATCAATCCCGGAGCCTTTACCCATACCAGCATTGCGCTGCGTGATGCGCTGTTAGCAGTGGCGATTCCCTTTATCGAAGTACATTTATCCAATGTGCATGCCCGGGAAGCTTTCCGCCAACACTCTTATTTATCTGATATCGCCAAAGGGGTCATTTGTGGCCTGGGCGCCAGAGGCTACCACTATGCTCTGGATGCGGCGGTATCACTGTTACGACCACACAACCAAAATTAACTCAATCAGGCGAAAAAGATGGACATTAGAAAAATTAAAAAATTGATCGAACTGCTGGAAGAATCAGGCATTTCTGAGCTGGAAATTACCGAGGGTGAAGAGTCGGTACGTATCAGCCGTAATGGCCCGGCGCAGCACTATGCCCCAGCGCCGATGCATTATGCTGCCCCGGCTCCGGCACCTGTTGCCGCTCCTGCCGCCGCACCTGTGGCCGCAGCTCCAGCCGCTGCCCAACCTGCGGTGTCTGGTCACGTGGTTAAATCACCAATGGTCGGTTCTTTCTACCGCGCCGCTTCGCCAACCTCGAAAAACTTTGTTGAAGTCGGCCAGAGCGTGAAAGTCGGTGATACGCTCTGTATCGTCGAAGCGATGAAAATGATGAACCAAATCCAGTCTGACAAGGCCGGGGTGGTAAAAGAAATTCTGGTTGAAAACGGCGAGCCGGTAGAATTCGATCAACCGCTATTTATTATCGAATAAGATAAGGACGCACTGATGCTGGAAAAAGTCCTGATCGCAAACCGAGGCGAAATTGCGCTGCGCATTTTGCGTGCCTGCAAAGAGCTCGGGATCAAGACGGTAGCCGTGCACTCCACGGTTGACCGTAATTTAAAGCACGTGCTGCTGGCCGATGAAACCATCTGTATTGGCCCGGCACCGTCACCACAAAGCTATTTGAATATCCCCGCGCTGATCGCGGCGGCCGAAGTGACCAATGCCCAGGCCATCCACCCGGGTTACGGTTTTTTAGCCGAGCGCGCTGACTTTGCGCAGCAGGTTGAAGAAAGCGGCCTGGTCTTTATCGGCCCGCACCCGGATTCGATCCGGCTGATGGGTGATAAGGTTTCTGCCATTGAAGCAATGAAAAAAGCCGGCGTACCCTGTGTACCGGGCTCAGACGGCGCAGTCGGCGATGATGCAGCCACTAATAAAGCGATCGCGAAACGCATTGGTTACCCTATTATCGTTAAGGCTGCCGGTGGCGGTGGTGGCCGCGGTATGCGCGTGGTACGTAGCGAAGAAGAACTGGTTAGCTCAATTGAAATGACCAAGGCCGAAGCCAAGGCCGCCTTTGGTAATGACATGGTGTATATGGAGAAATTCCTGGAAAACCCACGTCATATCGAAATTCAGGTGCTGGCGGATGGTCAGGGCAATGCGATTCACTTAGGTGAACGTGACTGTTCAATGCAGCGCCGCCATCAAAAAGTGGTTGAAGAAGCACCGGCACCAGGCATTACACCAGAGCTGCGTGCCTTTATCGGTGGTCGTTGTGTCGATGCCTGTAAGGTGATGAACTACCGCGGCGCCGGTACTTTCGAGTTTCTGTTTGAAAACGGCGAATTCTTCTTTATCGAGATGAATACCCGCATTCAGGTAGAACACCCGGTTACTGAGATGATCACCGGCGTTGACCTGATTAAAGAGCAGCTGCGCATTGCCTCTGGCATGCCTCTGACCATTAAGCAGGAAGATATCGTGATCCGTGGCCATGCGATGGAATGCCGGATTAACGCCGAGGACCCGGTTAGCTTTATTCCGTCGCCAGGTAAAATCACCCGCTTCCATCCACCAGGTGGTAACGGCATCCGTTGGGATTCGCATATCTATGCCGATTACAGCGTACCGCCAAACTACGACTCCATGGTTGGCAAGCTGATTACCTACGGTGAGAGCCGTGATATCGCCATCGCGCGGATGCGTAACGCCCTGGACGAGTTACTGGTTGAAGGCATTAAAACCAATATCCCGCTGCATAAAGATATTATGCGCGATGCCGGTTTCTGCCAAGGCGGCACCAATATCCATTATCTGGAAAAGAAACTGGGTATTAAGTAAACCGCGGTATTTGCACGTGAAAAAGGAGCCTGCATGGCTCCTTTTTTTATTTTCCTGGTTTCGTGACGAGCAAAATCCGGCGTTTGGGTATACAATATCGCCCCTTTATTGGCGAGCTGAGGTTTTATCATGCCCTGGATCCAACTGCGGGTCACCACCACTGAGAAAAAAGCCGAGCAGGTCAGCGATATGCTGATGAGCTGGGGCGCCCAGGCGGTAACCTTTCTTGATGCCAAAGATACGCCAATTTATGAGCCGCTGCCGGGGGAAATCCTGTACTGGGAAAATACCGTGGTAATGGGCTTATTTGATGCCGAACACCCGATGCAAAAAGTGCTGAAGCAGTTGGAAAGCACGGCGCTGTTTAAAGAAGGTCTCAGCTATAAGCTGGAACAGCTGGAAGATAAAGACTGGGAACGCGAGTGGATGGATAACTTCCACCCGATTAAATTTGGCAAGCGCTTATGGGTTTGCCCCAGTTGGCGCGATATTCCGGACCCGACAGCCGTTAACGTGCTGCTGGATCCGGGCCTGGCCTTTGGTACCGGTACCCACCCTACTACCGCACTTTGTATGCAATGGCTGGATCAGCATATCGAACCGGCACAAACCGTGGTCGATTTTGGCTGCGGCTCCGGCATTCTCGGCATTGCCGCGCTGAAACTGGGCGCCAACCGGGTGGTCGGTATCGATATTGACCCGCAGGCGATTATGGCCTCTAAAGCCAACGCCGAGCGTAATGGCGTAGCCGGGCAAATTGAATTGTATTTACCCAAAGATCAACCCAGCTTGCAGGCCGATGTGGTGGTGGCCAATATCCTGGCCGGCCCGTTGGCGGAACTCTCTGCCGTTATCAGCGCCTATGTTAAACCGGGCGGTTTACTGGCGTTATCCGGTATTCTGGAGAGTCAGGCGCAAAGCGTCATGGCAGCCTATGCCAGCGAATTTGCGTTTGACCCTATCGCGGTACAGGAAGAATGGGTGCGCTTAAGCGCGCGGAAAATCGCCTGATTCAGGCGCAATTCAGCCGATTATGTTTTGCTGGCTACTGTTGCAAAAAACAGCAACAGTTAAATTATCTTTTAATGACATGCAGTAAATTCGCGGGCCTGCTTTTCGGAAAACACTTATTTTCAGCCTTTTAGGGAATGTCAATCCCTGAAAGGGCAAAAAAAAGCAAAAATTGTTTAAAAAACAGCCTTTGCTTTAGTGGTAAAAATCCGTAAACTTAGCGCCCCTTGAGGACAGAGCCTTGGAATCAGTGGTGCGCATAGGTCCATATCAGTTAGCGAATCAGGTGATCTGCGCTCCGATGGCTGGGGTAACCGATCACACTTTTCGTGAACTCTGCCGCCGTTTTGGTGCGGCTTTAGCTGTGTCAGAGATGCTGTCGAGCAATCCGCAGGTCTGGCAAAGCGAAAAGTCACAAAATCGGATGGGCCATCGCCAGGAGTCTGGCATTCGCTCAGTGCAAATTGCCGGCAGCGATCCGGAACAAATGGCTGCCGCCGCGCAGTATAACGTCGACATCGGCGCCGATATTATCGACATTAATATGGGTTGCCCGGCGAAAAAGGTGAATAAAAAGCTGGCAGGCTCAGCCCTGTTGCAATACCCAGAGCTGGTAGAGCAAATCGTGCGGGCAGTAGTACAGGCCGTTAAGGTACCGGTAACACTGAAGATCCGCACTGGCTGGGACCCGGAACATCGCAATGGCGTGCAAATCGCCCGCATTGCCGAGGATAACGGCATTCAGGCACTGGCGGTGCATGGCCGCACCAAAGCCTGTATGTATAAAGGAGAAGCCGAGTACGACACCATTGCTGCGATTAAGCAGCAAGTGAAGATACCGGTCATCGCCAATGGTGATATAACCTCACCGGAAAAAGCGCAATTCGTGCTCGACTACACCGGCGCCGACGCCATTATGATTGGTCGCGCGGCCCAGGGTCGGCCATGGATTTTCCGGGAAGTGGTGCACTATCTGGCAACAGGGGAGAAACTGGCTGCGCCTTCGGTTAGCGAAGTGCAGCAAATCATGCTGGAACATGTGCAGGGCTTGCACCAGTTATATGGTGACTATGCCGGTGCCCGTATCGCCCGCAAACATGTGGGCTGGTACCTGGCAGAGCATGATCCGGATGGGTTATTTCGTAGTGAATTCAACGGTATTGAGCATGCCAATGTGCAGCTGGATGCCTTAAATAGCTATTTTCATAAACTAGCAGCAACCTAACGTAAAAGAGAAAAGCAATGTTTAATTCGAACGTTACTTCGCCATTTATCACTAACGCCCACGTTCAGTCTCAGGAAAAGCCACAGGCCTTATCCAGTGCCGTCCAAAAAGCTGTTGCCAATTACCTGCAACAGTTAAACGGCCAGGACGTTAACGATCTGTACGAGCTGGTATTATCTGAATTAGAGCGGCCATTACTGGAAGAAGTAATGAAATATACCCGCGGCAACCAAACCCGTGCCGCTAACCTGATGGGTATCAACCGCGGCACGCTGCGCAAAAAGTTAAAACAATACGGCATGTCATAATGCCACGCGGGGTCGGCCCCGCTACAAGCACCTTCGGGTGCTTTTTTATTGGCTAAACTTGAGTGACAAAATAGCAGGCTGGCAGCTGCAGCCAGCCTGAAGCAAGCAATAGCAAGCATTCGTTTCTGTGACAACCGTGACGACAACCGTGACAAAGAGAACCCGCTGATGAATACACTTCGCCCTGTGCGCCGCGCTTTATTAAGCGTATCTGATAAAACCGGTATTGTAGAATTTGCCAAAGCCCTGGCCGCAATGCAGGTTGAGATCCTGTCTACCGGTGGTACCGCCAAACTGTTGGCCGAGCAAGGTATCGCCGTGATTGAAGTATCAGACTACACCGGTCATCCGGAAATTATGGATGGCCGGGTAAAGACCCTGCACCCGAAAATTCACGGCGGTATTCTGGCGCGCCGCGGCAACGACGAAGCGGTAATGGTAGCCAATAATATTGGCCCTATTGATCTGGTGGTGGTTAACCTGTATCCCTTTGCCAATACGGTCGCTAAACCTGGCTGCACCTTAGCCGACGCGGTAGAAAATATCGATATCGGTGGCCCAACTATGGTACGTGCGGCAGCGAAAAACCATCATGACGTTACCATTATCGTCAATGCCAGTGATTATCCGAAAGTGCTGGCTGAACTTAACGCCAATAATGGTGCCACCACCTTAGAAACCCGTTTTAGCCTGGCGATCAGCGCCTTTGAACATACAGCACAGTACGATGGCATGATTGCCAATTACTTTGGTGCCATGTTACCGGCTTATGGCAGCGAAGAGCCAGCCAGCCGTTTCCCGCGCACCTTTAACAGCCAGTTTGTGAAAAAACAGGACTTACGTTACGGCGAAAACAGCCACCAGCAAGCCGCCTTCTATGTTGATGCCAACGCCACTGAGGCTTGCGTCTCGACCGCGACGCAGCTGCAGGGTAAGGCGCTGTCTTACAATAATATCGCGGATACCGATGCGGCGCTGGAGTGTGTTAAAGAGTTTGCTGAACCGGCCTGTGTGATAGTCAAACACGCTAACCCTTGTGGTGTGGCGATTGGCGAGCACATTCTGGATGCCTATAACCGCGCTTACAGCACGGATCCGACCTCGGCTTTTGGTGGCATTATTGCCTTTAACCGTGAGCTGGATGCGACTACCGCCCAAGAGATTGTTAGCCGTCAGTTTGTCGAAGTGATTATTGCCCCGAGCGCCAGCGCTGAAGCCGTTGCCGTAGTGGCGAGCAAGCCGAATGTCCGCTTATTGGTGTGTGGCGACTTTGCCGCTGCGGCACCGGCGCTGGATATGAAACAGGTTAACGGCGGTATTTTACTGCAAGACCGTGATCAACACCGCATCAGCGAGTCGGATCTAAAGGTCGTGACCAAACGGCAACCGACAGCGCAAGAGCTAAAAGATCTGCTGTTCTGCTGGAAGGTCGCTAAGTTTGTCAAATCCAATGCCATTGTTTATGTGAAAGACAGCATGACCATTGGTGTCGGCGCCGGTCAGATGAGTCGCGTTTACAGCGCAAAAATTGCTGGTATTAAAGCAGCAGACGAGAAACTGGAAGTAAAAGGGTCAGTGATGGCTTCAGATGCCTTCTTCCCGTTCCGCGACGGTATTGATGCCGCTGCCGCTGCCGGTATTACGGCAGTGATTCAGCCAGGTGGCTCAATGCGCGATGCCGAAGTGATTGCCGCCGCCGACGAGCACGGTATGGCGATGGTGTTTACCGGCGTGCGGCATTTCCGCCACTAATACGTTGTCAAACCCGACTGTAAGCGAAACAGGCTGCCAGTTTGGCAGCCTGTTTAGTTTTTTGGCACCGGCAACAATGCCAGCTGGTAGGTGGGCTCTGCCGCACCATGTTCCGGGGCAATGGCCTTACCGCTGGCCAGCATTTCGATTTGATGGCCATTTTGCTTACGCAGCGTCAGATAGCAGCCGCTCAGCTTACCGTAGTGTTGAATCGCCGGTAACACATGGGCCAAAAACAGCACCCGACTGGCCGGCGGCAATAGCTGATAAATATCCTGCTGCAATAAAAACTGTTCAGAGTAACCAAGCCAACTGCGTAGTGGCAGATTAATAGCCAGAATTTTCTGCCGCGCGGATAATGTCAGGATACCGCAAGGTAGCTGATCCAGTTCAAACAACACCATAACCGAGCTCCCGTTTAATCTGCTCTGCTAACAGTTGCGGCTGACAAAGCTGCGGATAATGGCCGCGGACATTTAGCAATACCGCTCTGGCTTGTGGTAGCTTGGCGACCAGGTAATCAATGGCTTGCTGCGGCACTATCATATCGGCCTTAGTATAAAAAATCGTTACTGGTATCGGCACTTGTGGTAAAGCTGCACGGATGTCGACATAAAATACTAAGCGGGCAAAATGGCGGCTAAACGCCGGGTTGTTACTTAAAAAACTCTGCGTCAACTGCTGGCTTACCACTGAATTCTCGGGCTCATCCAACACCTTGGGCGCTAAGATGCCTGCCCAGCCAAACTGGTTTTGTGCCATTAGCTGTAATAACTGCTCAATATCAGCCGTGTCAAAACCGCCGTAATAATCCGGTGCATTCTGATAACGGGCTGAAGGGGTAATCGCCAGAATTTTCTTAAAGCGCTGCGGCTGGCGGATTGCCGCTAGCATACCGATCGCACTACTAATAGAGTGCGCCAGTAACAACACTGAACTGAGTTGCAGTTCCGCCAGCAAAGCCAGTAGGTCATCGGCATAGGCCTGTAAATCAGGGTAATCCGCAATTGCGTCTTCATCAACCTGACTGCCACCACAGCCGGCATAATCGAATAACACCAGCTTTAATGGTAAAGACTGCAGCTGCGGCAGAAGTTTTTGCCAGATCCGCTGATCACAACCAAAACCGTGCGCCATTACCAATGTCTGGCTGCCACTGCCGAGCACGCGGGCATTGAGCTTTTGCATCATGGGTGTTACGGCCGGCTCTACACTCATCTACGTCTGTTCCACTGCAGATTATCGTTCGAGTGTAACACAGTCATAGCGGCGCAACAGCGCTGTTTTTCAGACACTGAACGCAAATTATACGCGACCAGCTAATCCATCAATCGCACCGGGATGGACCACTGCAAGCAGGCATTGTCCTGCTGCAGATCAAGACAGGTTAACGAGGCCTTACGTACCTTTAGCAGTGGCTGCTCAGCACCGAGCAAAGCGCTGATTAACGCCGAGAAGTCCGGTTCATGCCCAACCAGCAACACCTGCTGCGGCCAGGCCAAGCTGGCCTGCTGCAGTGCGGTTAACGCCTGGCTGGTTGGCGTTTCCAGTGCCAGCCAATCCCGTTCCTCAGCCGGCGGTAACCTTGCCACCTTACTGACGATAGCTGCTGTTTGGCTAGCTCTGGGGTAAGGGCTGCTTAGCACCAACTGCGGCGTCAGATTGTACTTCAACATAAAGTTAGCCACCTTGCGTGCCTGCAACCGGCCTTTTTCAATTAAACAGCGGTCAATATCCAACTGACCGGGGCGAATTACTTCGGCTGTGGCGTGGCGCAAGAAAAATAGGCTGGTCATAACAAAACCCTAAGTTAAAGTTGTCATGCATTAAACGCGTTTAAAATGATTTTTTTATGACGACGCAGCGATCCGAGCCATTAATTGCCGGATAAAATGCGCTTTCGCCAAATTGTACGCCTGGCGATCGTCAGCAAAATCTGCTGCAGCCTGACGTTTAATCCTGGCGTACTCAGCAGCCACAAGCGGATGCTGCTGCAAATAATGACAAAATATCAGCTTCTGCCAATGTTCCGAATCGGGCGTCAGCATATGCAAATGATGGCTACGCTGCCCCTCGGCGTTACGTTTAATAAACCACAGATAGTCTATCTCCTGCTCGCCTTTAACCTTTGGCCGCCAAAATAGTTGATATCCCTCAGCTGCCATCAATGGCGCAGCCTGGTCCCGGATCTGTTCTAAATCTGCAACTTCCACTAATAAATCAATAATGGGTTTGGCAGGCATCCCCGGAATGGCAGTGCTGCCAAAATGCTCGATGCGACCACAGAAAAATTGTGGCCAGCGCGCTCTGAGTAACGCTGCTTCAGCGGCAGCTTGTGCCGGCCAGCTAGCTTGCCAGTCGCTAAGCCAAACCGGCTCGGCCAGCGCTTGTTGGGGGTATTTAGACTCTGTCATGACTTTTTCCGCGACCGACGGCTACTAGCGAGCATAGCAAACACGAATTCACTGCACAAAGCTTTACTTTTTCCGCCCAGCGGCTACAATACGCGCCGCTCTTTTGATTGTTCTTTATACAGCTCTTTACAAATAAGGTAATCGCTATGCATCCGATGTTAAACATCGCAATCCGTGCTGCGCGCAGCGCAGGTAATGTTATCGCCCGGGCCTGTGGCCAGCTGGACATGGTTCAGAAACTACAGAAAGGCACTAACGACTTCGTCACCAACGTTGATCGTGAAGCTGAACAGGCTATCGTGGCTGTATTAAAGAAATCCTTCCCAACCCACGGTATTGTTGGCGAAGAGCATGGCGATTACGGTAATAATGACAGCGAATTCCAATGGATTATTGATCCGCTGGATGGCACCACCAACTTTATTAAAGGCATTCCGCACTTCGCGGTCTCCATCGCCTTAAAACACCAGGGTAAATTAGACCAGGCAGTGATCTTCGATCCGCTGCGTGGTGAGCTGTTTACTGCCTCACGTGGCCGTGGCGCCCAGTTAAATGGTACCCGCATCCGGGTTAATAATTTACCGGATTTGGAAGGCACTATCCTGGCCACCGGTTTTCCGTTTAAAGCCAAACACCATTTAGACAGCTACAGCAAAATCTTTAACAGCTTCTTTGCCGATTGCGCTGATATGCGCCGTACCGGCTCGGCCGCACTGGATTTAGCCTATGTTGCAGCGGGTCGCTTTGATGGCTTCTGGGAAATCGGCTTAAAGCCATGGGATATCGCTGCCGGTGAACTGATTGTGCGTGAAGCCGGTGGTATGGTCTGTGACTTTGCCGGCGGCAATAACCATATGAAGAGTGGTAATATCGTTGCTGCCAGCCCGAAAGTACTGCAGGCGATGGTGAAAGATATGCGTCCACACTTATCAGAAACTCTGGCTAAGTAAGCTAAGCTAATCCTGAAAATCCGGCGCTTGCCGGATTTTTTTTTTGCAACTTTTCCATGCAAGCGGCAGACTAGGCTCTGGTTTGCTGGCAGATAAGCCGGCTGCAGATAGTTATGAGGAAACTATGCAAGAACAATGGGCACTAGTTGACACCTGGTCGGCGGAGCATGGTCAGCTGGCAATGTGGGCGGGCCTGGCTATTTTACTCAGCTTGGCATGGCTGGCGAACTTTATTGTTAAACATATTTTATTACGGGCGGTATTCCGCTTATTAGGTTTACAAAAGCAGCAATGTGAGCAGCGCGGACTGGATTTTCGTTTTGTAAACCGCCTGGCAAATGTGGTGCCGGCGCTGGTGATCTCCACCCTGATTAGCCGGGTACCGCAGCTGCCGGAACTGCTGACGACAGTTACCATTAATGTTAGCAATGCCTTTGTCGTGCTGACCATCGCTATTGCTATCAGTAATCTGCTTACGCTGATTAATACTTTGTATTCGCGTCGGCCAGACGCTAACAACAAACCGATTAAAGGCTATATCCAGCTGTTAAAGATTGTGATCTATGCCGTCGCCCTGATCCTGATGATTGCCGCCCTCTTTGATCGTTCACCGCTGATTTTGCTGTCGGGCTTGGGTGCAATGGCGGCCGTGCTGATGTTGATTTTTCAGGATACTTTGCTATCGCTGGTTGCCAGTGTGCAAATTTCATCCAATGATGTGATTCGGGTCGGCGATTGGGTCGAAATGCCACAATTAAATGCTGATGGTGATGTCATTGACATCGCGCTGCATACCGTAAAGATTCAGAACTGGGACCGCACCATCACCACCATCCCAACCCGGCGTTTTATGACAGATCCGTTTAAAAACTGGCGCGGGATGCAGGAGTCTGGTGGCCGTCGCATTAAACGTAGCCTGATGTTGGATCAGCAAAGTGTCAGTTTTCTGGATACTGAGCAAATAAGCCGTTTGAGCCGCTTTCGTTTGTTACAGAGCTACCTGGCAGCTAAACAGCGCGAGATCGACGAATGGAACCAGACATTAGCCGAGCAAGGCAAGGAGCCGGTAAATACCCGCCGCATTACCAATATCGGCACTTTTCGTGCGTATGTCCTGAATTATCTGAAACATCACGCCAGTATTCATCAGAATATGACCTGCATGGTCCGGCAACTGGCACCATCAGCTGACGGCTTACCGTTAGAAATTTATTGCTTTACCAGTACCACTGCCTGGTTAGAGTATGAGGGTATTCAGTCAGATATTTTCGACCACTTGCTGGCAATTTTACCTGAATTCGGCTTACGGGTGTATCAGCATCCCAGTGGCATGGATGTAAGAGCCTTACAGAGTGTCTTGGCGCAGCAGCATTAATTGCTGCGCCGGCAGCTTGGCAGCACACAGGGCCCGCTTAGGGCCGGACCAGCGGCAAATTGCGCTGCTGCCACTCGCGGTAACCGCCAGCTAAGCTTAATACCTGCTGATACCCCATTTGCTGTAAGGTTTGTGCAGATAAGGCTGAGCGATAGCCACCGCCGCAGTACAACACGATCTTTTGCTTCTTATCCGGTACGGTTTGCTCGATATCGCGTTCAATAATCCCCTTACCCAGATGCATCGCCTCTGGCAAGTGCCCGGCTAACCATTCATGATCTTCGCGGATATCCAGTAACACATAGGGTTCCTGATGGCTCAGCAGCTCATCAATGGATATTTCCTTAATCTGCGCTTTGGCCGCCGCAACTAAGGCCAGAAAACCCGGTGCATGTTGTTTGCTCACGCTTTACTCCATAAAAAATGCCAGTCATTGACTGGCATTTTTAGCACAACTCGTACCAAATTACATTAGCGGCTCAGTACCCTCGCCTTCTTTTTCCGGCGGTGGCGGCGGTAGCATATCTTCGCGATTCAGCCCCAGTTGCACAGCGATACCGCTGGCGACAAAGACCGACGAATAGGTACCAATCGCAATACCAAATAACAGCGCCGTCGCAAAGTTATGAATTAAGGCACCGCCCATATAAAACAGCACGACTAATACTACTATGGTGGTTAACGAGGTCACCACAGTCCGGTTTAGCGTTGACGTTACGGCATCGTTCACGGTTTCTTCGGCAGTGGCATCACGCAACTTACGGAAGCTTTCACGAATACGGTCAAACACCACTATAGTATCGTTAATCGAATAACCGATTAACGCCAAGATCGCCGCCAGTACCGTCAGGTCGAATTCCAGTTGCAGTAACGAGAACAAGCCAAGCGTAATGATGACGTCGTGGGCCAATGCCAGTACCGCACCTACCGACAAACGCCATTCAAAGCGCATACCAACGTACAGTAAGATACCCAGCAGAGCAACCAGCATGGCTAAGCCACCTTGCTCGCGCAGTTCACCGCCAACGGAAGGCCCGACAAACTCAATACGGCGCATTTCAACGCCATCGGCGGTTGTTTGGGCCAGCGCCGTCAGAATTTCATTAGAAATCCGGCTTTGTTCCACACCGTCACGCGGCGCAATCCGGATTGAAATATCCTGGCTTGAGCCAAAATATTGCACCACGGCATCCGCATAACCGCGCTCGGCCAGCACATTGCGAACCTGCGTCAGATCCGCATCTTGCGTAAAGCCGACTTCCAACACGGTACCACCGGTAAAATCCAGGCCCCAGTTAATGCCTTTTACCGCTAACAAGCCGAGCGAGCCAAGCACCAGCAACGCTGACAACATCAGCGCCGGCCATTTGAAGCGCATAAAGTTTAGTGCTTCAGAAAAACTAAAAATTCTCACTGTGCCTCCTTACATTGGCAGCGACTGTACACGACGGCCGCCCCAGAACAGATTCACCAGTAAGCGGGTACCCACTACCGCAGTGAAAATCGAGGTTAAAATACCAATCGCCAGCGTAATAGCAAAGCCTTTAACCGGGCCGGTACCAATACCAAACAGGATGAGTGCCACCAGTAAGGTCGTAATATTAGAGTCGGCAATAGTGGCAAAGGCGCGATCATAACCCTGATGGATGGCCTGCTGTACCGAGCGGCCCTCAGCCAACTCTTCGCGGATCCGCTCAAAGATCAGTACGTTGGCATCAACCGCCATACCTACCGTTAATACGATACCCGCCATACCGGGTAAGGTCAGGGTAGCGCCCGGAATCATCGACATCACACCCACTATCAGCACCAGATTAGCCACCAGCGCACAGTTGGCAATCAGGCCAAACACCTTGTAGTAGACGACCATAAAGATCAACACCACCACCATACCCCACATAATCGCCGTCATACCCAGATCAATGTTCTCCTGACCTAAGCTTGGACCGATAGTACGTTCTTCGATAATTTGGGTCGGGGCAATCAGCGCACCGGCTCGCAATAACAACGCCAGGTTCTGCGCTTCGGCCGGGTTACCGATGCCGGTAATGCGGAAGCTGCGGCCAAGCCGCGCCTGAATGGTAGCAGCATTAATCACTTCTTCATGCTTGACCAAAACCGGGGTTCCGTCTGCCTGTAACTCTTCACCCGGCTTGTATTCGATAAAGACGGTGGCCATGCGACGACCAATTGAGTCGCGCGTTGCGGTAGACAGTAAATTACCACCTTGCGCATCCAGCGAGATATTAACTTGTGGCTGACCATATTCATCATAACTTGAGCTGGCATTGGTAATATGCTCACCGGTTAACATCACCCGGTTTTCCAGCAGATAAGGCTGACCGCTACGGTCATAATATAAACCGGCACCTGGCGGTAAACGACCATTCAAGGCCGCGGCTAAGTCACCCTGCTCATCGACCAGACGGAATTCCAAGGTTGCCGTGGCACCCAGAATTTCTTTGGCTTGCGCCGGATCCTGCACGCCCGGCAGCTGTACGATAATCCGGTCAGCGCCCTGACGTTGCACCAGTGGCTCAGCAACGCCAATTTCGTTTACCCGATTGCGGATAATAGTAATGTTTTGATTTAACGCATATTCCCGGATTTCTTTAATCCGATTCTCACTCAGTGTGACATTCAAACTAAACTCGGCAGCACCCTCGCTAAACACAAACTCCCGGTCAATTTTACTCAGCGCACTGCGGGCTGCCGTTACATCTTCCGCTGAACGCAGCAGGATCTGCACTTCGCCACGCTCTAAATCTGCAGCTACTGAGCGATAACGAACCCGAGCTTCACGCAAGTCAGCACGGAAAGCCTGTACCAGATCATTGATATTCTTATCCATAGCGGCTTTCATATCGACCGCCATCAGGAAATGCACACCACCGCGTAAGTCCAGACCTAATTTCATTGGGCTGGCGCCAATTGAGGCCAACCAGTCCGGTGTGGTCGGTACCAGGTTTAACGCCGTAACATAGTTAACGTTACCCAGTAACTCGGTGGCAACCTGCCTTGCCCGTAACTGCTCTTCCGCCGATTGAAAACGGGCCAATACCTGCCCGGCTTCCAGCGTGACCGCTTTAGGGGTAATACCGGCGCTGGTGAAAGCCTGCTCCAGCTGTTGCCTTGTGGTTTCTGATACCGCGCCACCGCGGGTAGCGTTAATATTTAGTGCCGGATCTTCCGGATATAAATTGGGCATGGCATACACCAATGCCAGCAGCAGTACCCCTATTACCACGAAGTACCGCCAGAGCGGATTTTGGTTTAACACTCAGAGTTCCTTTTATATCAGTACCGCTTACCAGAGAGGGTAGCGCCGTTCAGCCAGCGCTACCCTTACTGCATTACAGTGACTTTAAGGTGCCTTTTGGCAACACAGCGCTTACCGCACCTTTTTGCACGGTGACTTCAGTGTTATCGTTTAACGCGATAACAATAAAATCTTTATCTTCAGCAATTTTGGTAATCCGACCTACCAGACCGCCCTGAGTCAGTACTTCGTCACCTTTGCCTAAAGCGGCCATCAGATTACGGTGCTCTTTCACGCGTTTCGCTTGTGGCCGGTAGATCAGAAAATAGAAAATCAGTCCAAAAGCCAGCAGCATAATAATCAGATCCCAACCACCACCTTGCGGTGCAGCGGCAGTATCAGCGTAGGCTTGGTTAATAAATAAACTCATATGTATCCCCTTTAAGTATTGTAATGCGTTATTCGTTTGTAGCGGCGCTCAGCGCTGGTACCGGCAGGCCACGTTTGGCATAGAAATCTGCCACAAAGTCGTCCAACTTACCAGCGGCAATAGCTGCCCGCAATCCTTGCATCAGTTTCTGATAATGATGCAGGTTATGAATCGTATTCAGCCGCGCCCCCAGGATCTCGTTGCAACGGTCCAGATGATGTAAATATGCACGGGAATAATTTTTACAAGTGTAGCAATCACATTCTTTATCCAGTGGCGCCGTATCATCCTTGTGTTTGGCGTTACGGATCTTCACCACCCCGTCCGACACAAACAAATGGCCGTTACGGGCGTTACGGGTTGGCATCACACAATCAAACATATCGACACCGCGGCGCACCGCCTCAACAATATCCTCTGGCTTACCGACCCCCATCAGATAGCGCGGCTTCTGTGCCGGCATCTTATCGGTGGTGTGATTCAGAATATTGATCATATCGGCTTTCGGTTCACCTACTGACAGCCCGCCGATGGCGTAGCCATCAAAGCCAATCTCTTCCAGACCTTGCAGCGAAATATCACGCAGGTGCGGATACATACCGCCCTGAATAATACCAAACAAGGCGGAGGGGTTATCGCCATGGGCGTCTTTCGAACGTTTTGCCCAGCGCAGTGATAACTCCATAGATTTGCGCGCCTGGGGTTCAGTCGCAGGATAAGGCGTGCACTCATCGAAAATCATCACGATATCCGAACCCAAGTCACGCTGCACTTCCATTGAGCGCTCTGGTGTCAGCATAATTTTTTCGCCATTGAGCGGCGAGCGGAATTTCACGCCCTCTTCGGTAATCTTACGCAGCTCACCGAGGCTAAACACCTGAAAACCACCCGAATCGGTCAGAATCGGTTTATGCCAGTGCATAAAGTCGTGCAGGTCGCCATGCTTGCGGATAATCTCCGTGCCAGGACGCAGCATTAAATGAAAGGTATTGCCCAGGCAGATTTGCGCGCCGGTGGCGTCCAGCTCTTCTGGCGTCATGCCTTTTACCGTACCGTAAGTACCTACCGGCATAAAAGCGGGCGTATCTACCACACCGCGCTGAAAAATCAATTGCCCGCGACGGGCTTTGCCGTCGGTGGCCAGTAGTTCAAATTTCACGTTGTAACCTCATCTGGCCGGAAAAACAGTCCGGCACTTTTGTCATTGCAAAGCACGTAGCGGGTTGCCACGGCTGTGTGCAGCAGTATATCAGAAGACCGCCTCTAACTGATAAACATGGCGTCGCCATAGGAATAAAAACGATATTTTTCCGCAATCGCGGTTTGGTAGGCCGCCATAATATGCTCGCGACTACTCAGTGCTGATACCAGCATAATCAGTGTCGACTCGGGTAAATGGAAGTTGGTGATTAGGGCATCTATCACCTTAAACTGATAACCGGGGTAGATAAAGATCGCGGTATCACCACTAAAAGGCGCAAGTACTCCACCGTGCTGCATCGCAGCTGATTCCAGCGAACGTACCGAAGTGGTGCCTACCGCAACAACACGGTTACCGCGGGCTTTACAGGCGGTAATGGCATCGACAACCTGTTGTTCAACTTCAAAATACTCGCTGTGCATTTTATGAGCGCTGATTTCGTCTACCCGCACCGGTTGAAAGGTGCCGGCACCCACATGCAGCGTCACGTATGCGAATTCGATACCCTTTTGCTGTAACGCAGCCAGTAGCGGCTCGTCAAAATGTAAACCCGCTGTCGGTGCAGCGACAGCGCCGGGTTTCTGGTTATACACGGTTTGATAGCGCGCCTTGTCCGCTTCGGTATCCGGACGGGCAATATAGGGCGGTAATGGCATATGCCCCAACCGTTCCAGCATACTCAGCACCGGCTCTGTTGCGAGGTATTCCAGCTCAAACAGGCTGTCATGTCGTGCCACCATCCGCACCCGGGCTTCCTGCTCTAGTAGCAGCTCAGTGCCCACTTTAGGGGCCTTGCTGGCCCGGATATGGGCTAAAAAGCGCTGTTCGTTGAGTAAGCGCTCCACCAATACTTCGACTTTACCACCGGAGTCTTTCTGCCCGAATAGCCGCGCCGGAATGACCCGGGTATTGTTAAATACCAACAGATCACCCGGGTTAAGCAGCTGCAGAATGTCTTTGAAAATATAATGGGAAAGTGTGCCGTTTTGTTTGTTCATACAAAGCAAACGGCTGGCCGAACGTTCGGCTTGGGGTTCACTGGCAATGAGCTGCTCGGGCAGCTCAAAACTAAAGTCTTTAACTAACATAATGCACTCTCTGGCTTTACCGGCCAATCCGGCGGGCGCTATGTTAGCAGATTTCGCGCTGCGCTAGCCGTTACCACGACACCTTTTTTGCAGCACTTCAGCGATTAATGCCGTCATCAGCTGATAGCTGCGAGCTTTACTGGATGTGGGGCGCCAGGCAACACCAATATCACGATAGGCGTTACCCGTAGCGGCCGGCTGACTAATCAGTTCAGTGCCTTCCAACACGCCACTGTTTATCGCCATTTGCGGCATAAAGGTCACGCCCAGTTTGTTGTTAACCATTTGCGTCAGGGTATGCAGGCTGGTGGCGAAAAACGGGTTGACCTTACGGCTATCTTCCAGCTCACAGGCTTTTACCGCATGCCCGCTGAGGCAATGCTCGCGCTCAAGCAAAAAGATACTTTCATCCGGCCACTGATTAATATCCTGATTAAAACCGCGATCCTGCCAGTCCCTGTGCAACACCAGATTAAACTGATCCTGCGCCAGAATTTCAGTATGCAGGGCACCGGTTTCATAAGGGAGCGCCAGTAATACCATATCCAGCCGGCCTTCACCTAAGGCATGCAAGGAATTATCCGATGTGTCCTCTCGGAGCAATAACTGTAAATCCGGATAACGCTCGCGGCATAGCGTCATCACATCGCCGAGCACAAAGGGCGCAATAGTCGGGATGCAGCCGAGGCGGAATGGCCCGGTCATTGGTTTACCCTGCGATTTGGCAAAATCGGTCAGCTCCTCGCACTGTTCAATAATATGCCGCGCCTGGCGCACCACGTCTTCACCCAGAGGGGTAAAAATAAAGGTTTTGTGATCACGCTCCAGCAACTGCGCGTCCATGGTTTCTTCCAGATTGGCAATTGCCGCGCTGAGTGTCGACTGCCCGATATAGCAAGCATCGGCGGCACGACCAAAATGCTGATGCTCGTGCAGCGCCAGTAAGTACTGTAATTGTTTAATGCTGGGTAAACGTTTCATTCTTTTTTCCGATTAAAAACTTCTAAATAGCAAAGGTACATGGATTAAAGTACGCGTCTGTAGTACGGAATGCAAGTTACAAGGCACACCGGCGAAAAAATCAGGCCCCGACAGTCGCAGCCGCCGGACAGATCGCATATGCTTATTTATCTGATAGGTGCCTTACTTAAACTTAATGAAAATTAATAGTTTTTATTTACGTCTTACCGCTTACTTCGCTGCCTTAGTGCTGCTTTGCTGTTTACTTTTGGCGTTCCATTTCGATCGACTGGCGACCCTGGCACTCACTGAAGCCGCTGCCCGTAACCTGTTTAATACTACCCGTTCCGCCGCCATGCAGATCACTGTTAATATGCAGGAACGGGAACGGGAGGTACTGTTACTCAGTCGTAGCCATCTGCTAAAAACAGCCGATCTGCGCACTAGCCTGGTCAGTAACCGATTACAAGATATTCAGCAGTCCTACCCCTACTACGCCTGGATTGGTATCGCAGCACCAGATGGCGAGGTGTTGAATGCCACCGGAAAACTGCTGGTTGGCGAAAATGTGGCAGCTCGCCCCTGGTTTCAGGCCGGGCTAAAAGGACCTTATGTCGGTGACGTCCATAAAGCCTTGTTACTAGAGCAATTGTTACAACCTAACAGCACCGAGCCTTTACGCTTTATTGATTTTGTTGCCCCGCTATACGATGAAACAGGTCAGGTAAAAGCCGTACTTGGCACCCATGTCGATTGGGCCTGGGTGGCGCAATTACTCAGTGGCATCCTAGACGGTGCGACTGAGCAACAGCTTGAATTCTTTATTCTGGATGCAAAGCAGCAGTGGCTGTATCCCTTTAGCGCCAGTAACACAGCTGTACCTCCGTTACCAGACACAGGCCAAACAACCAGCATACGCTGGCCAGATCAACAACACTATCTGACCTCTGTGGTTCAGATCCAAACCAACCAGCCTGCCCTGCAATGGCAATTGGTACTACGCCAACCCGTCAGCACGGCGCTGTCGCCAGTGAAGGTATTGCACCGACAGGTGTTTTGGTTGGCGCTGGTGTTGATTGCACTGGGGCTGTTGCTGTCATTATTGTTAGCTCGCCAATTCAGCTTGCCGATTATTAAATTAGCACGTGAGGCCCGCAGTATCTCCTCCGCGAAATTGCAGGATTTTCAGACCGACTCGTCCCTGACTGAAATCCATGAGTTAGCCAACGCCTTGCATACCATGCTGCAATCGTTACAGCACAAGCAGCGACAATTGACCGAGGCAAATAATACGCTGGAGCAGCAAGTCGCTGAGCGCACCCTGGAGTTACAACATGCTAATCAGGTACTTGAACAATTATCTCTGACCGATCCCTTAACCGGGGTGGCAAACCGCCGTCGGGCCGAACAACAACTGCAATTCGCAGTGGCGCAATTTCAACGCTATCAAACGCCCTGCAGCGTCCTGATAATGGATATCGACCACTTTAAGCGGATTAACGATAACTTTGGCCACGATATTGGCGATCTGGTGTTAAAACAGTTGGCGCAAGCCTGGCAAGCCGAACTGCGCAGCAGTGATCTGTTGGCGCGTTTAGGTGGCGAAGAGTTTCTGGTACTTGCTACCCAAACCAATCTGGACGATGCTGTTTTGCTGGCCGAAAAGCTGCGGGTGAGTACTGCAGCTTTGCATATTCCTCAAGTCGGTAAGGTCACCGTCAGCATTGGGGTTGCTCCGTTCACCCCAGACAATCTGGAACACGAGCTGTTTTTAAAGCAGGCGGATGAAGCCTTGTATCGCGCCAAACAAACCGGCCGCAATCAGGTTCGTCTGGCGCTAAGTTAACCACTTAAATAGCAAAAGGCCAGCTAACGCTGGCCTCGGCTGATTTAACTAAAAATCGCTCTTAGCAGATAGAAGAAGATAACCGCTAAACCGGCACCCACCGGTAAGGTGATGACCCAGGAGATAAAGATATTCCGCACCACACCCAGATTTAGTGCCGCTATGCCGCGAGCTAAACCCACACCCAGTACGGCACCCACCAGCGTTTGCGTGGTAGAGATAGGTAAGCCAGCACCTGATGCGATAACCACCGTAGAAGCCGCTGATAATTCAGCAGCAAAACCCCGGCTTGGCGTTAAATGCGTGATAGCAGTACCGATAGTTTTAATTACCCGGGCACCCAGTGTTGCCAAACCAATCACAATACCTACAGCACCTAATGGCAGTACCCAGGGTGCCAAGGTCGCTTTGGAAGCAATTTCACCACCTGAAGTGACCACACTAACCACAGCTGCCACCGGGCCGATAGCATTGGCGACATCATTTGAACCGTGGGCAAAGGCCATACAACAGGCGGTTGTGATCATCAGAATACCGAAGATTTTCTCGACATTATTAAAGTGCATTTCGCGATCGGCTTCCGGATCGATTTTCAAGCGTGAAATCGCCACCTTACCAATTAGGCCGACTACTAAGCCAATCCCTAACGCCAGATAGATACCGTTCGCTGTTGAGATATTCAGACCGATATGGGTCAAACCTTTCTGAATTGTCACTAACGACATAATAAAGCCTGCAAACACCATATAAAATGGTACATACTTTTTTGCATTAGCGATGGGGTTCTCAGTATCAAAGATTAGCCGCTGCGCACTCATAAAGATCAGATAGGCTAAAATACCGGCCAGCATCGGTGTCACTACCCAACTGCCAACAATACCCGATACTTTATTCCACTGTACCGCCTCCGAACCCACTGCAACCAGGGCAAAACCGATGATCGCACCAACGATCGAGTGCGTGGTAGAAACGGGCCAGCCAAAGTATGACGCCACCAACAACCAGGTACCGGCTGCCAGTAAGGCACCAATCATGCCGTAAACCAGGTATTCCGGTACTTCAGCAAAATAACTCGGGTCAATAATGCCGGAACGAATGGTCGAAGTAACAGAGCCACCGGCCAGATAAGCGCCGGCAAACTCAAAAATTGCTGCGATAAAAATCGCCTGTTTGATGGTTAAGGCTTTGGAGCCGACCGAAGTTCCCATCGCATTGGCAACATCATTTGCACCAACGCCATAGGCCATAATAAAGCCAAAAACGGCGGCCAGAATAATCAGGATCAGGCCGTAAGATTCTAAAATTCCCATAAAAAATACCTGTGTGGTTAGCGGGCGAGCATAATTTCCAGACGAGAACCAACGCGCAGTGCTACGTCAGCCAGATCGCCTAACCATTCCAGTGTGCGATATAAGAAGATCACATCGACCGGGTTTAAATCCTTCTCGGCTAACCGCACGGCCTTGCGCAGTTTAATTTGCATTTCATCAGTATCATGTTCGATGGCATCCAATTGCTCTACCATCTTAATCACCAGATCCACTTCTCGACCTCGGAAACCGGTTTCCAGCAATTCGTCCAGCTCATTGATGACTTGTGACGCCATCTCTGTCGCATCTAAACAACGTTTGATATAGGCGGTAAAATCATCCTGTAACGGCAGCGGAATTTCTAACTCCCGCCCCAGCACCCGACCAGAAATATCTTTGGTTTTATTGGCAATCTTATCTTGCTGCGACACCAGCTCCAGAATATCGGTACGGTCGACCGGTAAAAATAAGCCACGGGGTAAATTAACCCGGATCTCGCGTTTTAATTTGTCGGCTTCTTTTTCCAGCGCGACAATTTTTTTCCGAACATCGGCAGCCTGAATCCAATCTTTTTGATATACCGCAGCAAAAAAAGGCAGTAACAAGGTACTGGCTTCGTACACCTTGCGGATGTGCTCTTCAATCGGCTTAATCGGCGATTTGGCAAACACAGATAAAAAAGTATTAGCGGGCATAAAAGGCCTCTTTGTGTTGAATGACTCTAGTCGGCGCGCATTGTAACCGCAATCAGAATGCAATAAAAATGAAATATCGGACCAGTAACAAAAACGCCTTAGCCATTATTCTGGCTAAGGCGCTGTCAAAAAGCGAGCTGCGGCGTCGAATTAACTACGTACTTCCTGCTCCAGCTGCTCCTGGCTGCTATGCCGTACTACCTTACCTTTAACAAAGAAAATAATGTACTCGGACAGGTTTTTACAACGATCACCAATCCGCTCCAGCGAGCGGGCAGACCACAGCACATTCATCACCTTTGGAATAGAACGCGGATCTTCAATCATATAGGTCATCAGCTGGCGGGTAATGGCTTCATACTCCCGATCCACTTTTTTATCTTCTTTGTGTACCGTTAAGGCTGCTTCAACATCCATCCGGGCAAAGGCGTCCAGCACGTCGTGCAGCATTTGCGCCACATGGCGTCCCAGATTATCCAGATTAACTAACAGATCTTGCTGATCGCTGTTAAAGGATTCCAGCGCCACCTTAGCAATACGGCGGGTTTCATCACCGATCCGTTCCAGATCCGCGATACTTTTTAAAATCGCCATAATTAAGCGTAAATCGCTGGCCGCTGGCTGCCGCTTCGCAATCATCCGGGTACACTCTTTGTCGATTTGCAGTTCCCACTCGTTAACTTTCAAATCGTTTTCAATCACCTGCTGCGCCAGCTCACTGTCGTTATTGGCGATAGCAGTCAGCGCATCATACAACTGACGCTCAATCAGGCCGCCCATCGACATCACATGGTTGCGGATTTGCTCCAACTCTTCATTAAACTGGCTGGAAATGTGCTTCGATAAATTCAGTTTATCCATGTTGGTACACCCCACTGTGGTCTGTTGACGACGTCCAGACAGCCTTAACCAAAGCGCCCGGTAATATAATCTTCTGTTTGTGGCTCGCTGGGATCAGTAAAAATCCGGTTGGTGGTATTAAACTCAACCAGCCGCCCCAAGTTCATAAACGCAGTGAAGTCGGATACCCGAGCTGCCTGCTGCATATTATGCGTTACAATAACTATAGTGTAGTGCTGCTTTAATTCATAAATCAGCTCTTCAATTTTCAGAGTCGAGATTGGATCCAAAGCCGAGGCGGGTTCATCCAACAGCAAGACCTCGGGTTCAATTGCAATCGCCCGGGCAATAACCAGACGCTGCTGTTGGCCACCGGATAAGGTCAGAGCATTATCGAACAGCCGCTCTTTGACCTCCTGCCACAGCGCTGCCTTGACCAACGCCTCCTCTACCAGCTCATCGAGCTGTCGCGAACTATTCACACCTTGTAAGCGTAAGCCGAACGCCACGTTCTCATAGACTGACAATGGAAAAGGGTTAGGCTTTTGAAACACAATACCGACCCGGCGCCTAAGCTCAGCCAGGTCAACACCCGGACCATAGATGTTCAGCTCATCAAGCAAGACGTCACCCTCGGTTACAGCGTCATCCAGCAACTCATTCATGCGGTTAAAACTCCGCAATAAACTGGATTTACCGCAACCGGAAGGGCCGATCAGGGCGGTGACCTGGTTAGCAGGGATGTTCAGGCTGATATTATCCAGCACCTTTTTCCCTGCCAAACTCACTGACAAATCCCGAACTGATATTTTCAAACCTTAATCCTCTGCCGGCCAGTGTAACCGGCTAATATGACAATTTTATGACTAATAGGGCGTGTTGACGTTTACTCGCCCTAGACCACCCGACGCCGATAGTAACGCCGTAACCGCATCGCCAGTAAATTTAATGCACCAATCAACACGAGCAGCACCAGAGCAATCGCAAATACTCTGGGTTCAGCGGCATCCGCATTCGAGCTCTGTAAACCGACATCATAGATTTGAAAGCCCAGACTCATAATTTGCTGATCCAGTTGGATATAAGGTGCGCTACTACTAAGCGGCAATACCGGCGCATATTTTACTACGCCAACAAAAATCAACGGCGCTACCTCGCCAGCGGCGCGAGATACCGCCAGGATAATACCGGTTAACATCGCCGGGCGGGCAGCCGGTAGGATCAGCTTACGCAACACTTCGGCTTTGGTCGCGCCCAGCGCATAACCCCCTAAGCGTAAACTGGATGGGATCCGCGCCAATCCCTCCTCGGTTGCGACTATTACCACCGGCAGAGTCAGTAGCGCCAGCGTCAGCGATACCCAGATCAGGCCGGGGGTGCCAAAGGTGGGTTGCGGTAATCGCTCCGGGTAAAACAGCTGGTCAATACTGCCACCCAACACATAGACAAAAAAGCCCAGGCCAAAGACGCCAAATACCACAGACGGCACGCCAGCCAGATTATGTACGCTGAGTCTCACCAGACGCACCAAACGGCCATCCCGTGCATATTCGTGCAGATAAATCCCCGCCATAATACCGATCGGTGCTACGACTACCGCCATAAGTAACACCGACAACAGCGTACCGGTAATAGCCGGCAGTATGCCACCGGCACTGTTCGCTTCACGCGGTTCAGTACTGAGAAAAGACCACCATTGCCCGGCAAACCAGCGCATCTTTTGCAACCAACTTAAGCTATTGGGTGCCAACTGCAGCATAATATCTGCTTGCTGCAGCCGCAGTTGCTGGCCATTTGCCAGTTGCAATAGTAACTGGCCCTCTGACATCGCTTGCGGCCAGCCATACAGCTCACCGAACTGCCGATGCCTGACCAGCAAGACCTCTGGTGGTCGCTGCACGTCACTAAGCTGCTGTTGCCAGTACCAGCGAAAAGCCGGTGCGCCTGACGGTTGATATCCTTGCTTGACTAATATACGCGTTGCAGGTGCAGAAAAAGTTAACCCCGCCGCGGCCAACTGTGGAGCCGTCAACTGCTGTTGACTAACCACTTCACCCAGCACCAAAGAAGCCTCATGTGGTGATTCTGCGTTCTGACTAACCCGAAATTGCACAATATCAGCCGGCCAGAACAACCCCAGACCACGGCTTAACATCAGATAAGACAGCGCTAGCAGCAGCATCAAAACAAAAGCACTGGCCAGGGCGGCCAGCCAGAACCAGTAATTGCGCTGATGGTAATCCGGCGTCATGTGTCCAGCCTCTGGAAATTGCGTTTTAGCCGCTGGCGTACCAGATCAGCCAGGGTGTTAGCCATAAAGGTGAAAATAAATAGCAGAATAGCGACTAAAAACAACATCCGGTAATGGCTACTGTCAACTGCAGCTTCCGGTAACTCAATGGTCAGAGTGGCAGTTAAACTGCGTAGCCCCTCAAACAGGTTAAAGTTGCTGATTGGCGCATTACCGGTTGCCATTAAAATAATCATCGTTTCGCCCAGCGCCCGGCCCAGCCCCAACATGACCGCAGCCAGGACGCCTGGCAACGACAGAGGCCAAATCACCCGCCGCACGATTTGCCAATGCGTCGCGCCCAGTGCTGATGCCCCCAGCGTTAACTGCCGCGGTACCTGTGACATCACATCGTAGCAAATACTAAAAATGATTGGTAACACCGCAAAGCCCATTGCCAGACCAACGACCAAGGCATTACGCTGCTGATAACTGACGCCCTGCTCGTTTAACCAAAACCGAAAACTGCCGCTAAAAAACTGTTGTTGCAGGGTGTCACCGCCCAGTAACGCCAGATAAGCTGTAACAAACAGCAAGGCGGCCAGCAGCATTAAATCCCAGCCGCTGCCAGGGATCTGTTGCCAGCGCTTCGGCAGCCGCGGCCACAGCCGCGCCAAAGCCAGCACCAGCAAGGGCAGCAGCAATAAAAACAGCAGCAATGCCAGCAAATGTTGCTCCAACGCCGGCGCCAGCCAGATCGCGGCCAGAAAACCGATAATTACCGTTGGAAACAAGGCCAACAGCTCAATCAGCTGACTGAGCCTGCTACGTAACGGCTCACTGAGGAAACAGGCGGTATAAAGTGCCGCCAGTATGCCCAGCGGAACCGCAACCAGCATGGCATAAAATGCGGCTTTCAAGGTGCCAATAGTCAAAGGCACCAGTGAGTACTTACCCTGTCTTAACTCGGCGCCGCCACTACTTTGCCAGACATACTCCGGCTGCTGCCAACCTTCGTACCAGACCTTCTGGAACAGGGTGCGCCAGGAGATTTCCGGATGACGGTTGTCCAGTTGTAATGCCGTTGGTTCGCCTGGCCCCAGCAACCATAACTGTTCGTTACGCTGGCTAAACTGTAACCTTGTCGCCGCTTGATACTCCGCAGCCTGCCCCTGCCACAAAGGTTTAGTCAGATTGGCGTAAAACAGGCTCACGCCCCCCGCGGCATCCAGCACAGCAAAACCACTGCGGCCCTGTTCAGGTGCAATATCGACAATGGCCGCATTGCGTCTGGCAAAAGGCTTAATCCAACTGATACGGAGCTGCCCGTGCTCATCAGGCAAGAAAAACCATTGTTTCAGCTGGCCACTACTGTCACCGGAAACAATACTTTGCTTGCCTGCCAACCAACGCAGCGCCGTTAAATTCACAGTGCGATCCGTTAACGATAAACGCTGCAAACAGCCCGCTTCAGGTTGTCGTTGCCACCATAAACAAGCCTCGCCATTACTGGCAGCCAACAACAGATAACCTTGCAATGGCTCGACTAAGCTAAAGGCCACCTCAAAACCGGCAGCAGTCGCCGCTGCTGCGGGAGCCGGAGCTGGCGTTATGTCAAAAGCGGGGGGGGAGTGTTCTACCACTATCGGCTGAGTAGAAACCGGTTTAAACAGCGGCGTGACCTCTGTCAGCAGATAAACGAAGATCCCAAACAAGGCCAGAATCACACTGCCACCTGCCAGCGTAATCAACCAGGACCAGAGTCGGTTCAACCAGCGGCGCTGATTCGTTCGACGCTGCCGTTGTTTACCGGCGGGTAAGCGACTCAGCGGCGGGGTGCCTTGTGTCATAATCCCAACTCCTGAATCGCCTGCGCTCGCAGTGCCGCTGGCACTGGTACTAAACCATCATTACTGAGTAAGGCTTGTCCCTCGGCCGATAACACAAAACGCAAAAATGCCTGTTCAGCGGCAGGCAAGGCGCGCGCCGGCGCTTTATTCAGATAAATATAGAGTACCCTGGCCAGTGGATAACGACCACTGATGGCGTGTTCCGGCGTCGGCATTAGCGCCGGGCTGTTGGCGTCAGCCTGCAGCGCCAGTATTTTCACACCGGCAATTTGCTGGCCTAGCCCAGAATAGCCAATGGCATTGACACTTTGACTCACCGCCCGCACCACCGCCGCCGCGCCGGGTAATTGCTGCACCCGTTGTTGATAATCACCTTCACACAGCACCTGCTGGCGGAAGAAACCATAGGTTCCGGAGGCTGGATTGCGGCCATAAGCGGCGACTGGACGGGATTGCCAGGTGCCAGCGAGGCCGAGTTCACCCCAGCGCTCAATCGCGGCCTGGCGATGACATAAGCGATTTTGAGCATAAATACTTTCCAGCTGCGCCATGCTGATACTGCGCAGCGGATTGTCCTGATGCACATAGAGCGCCAGCATATCCAGCGCGACAGGCACGGCTATAGCATCGTAGCCAAAGCGACGCCGGAACCGTTCTTGCTCGACGGCCAGCATCGGCCGGCTCATTGGCCCCAAGCTGGCAGTGCCCTCTAATAGTGCTACCGGCGCTGTCGCCGAGCCACTGCTTTGGATTTGTAAATTTAATTGCGGATGTAACGCCACAAACTGCCGCCGCCAGATCATCATCATATTATGTAGGGTGTCAGAGCCGGTGCTGGACAAGGTGCCGCTGAGCGGCGTGGGCTCGGCCACAGCAAGCGTTGCGCTTTGTTCAGGCGAGACTGCCCTGAGTGCCGGGCTTAACGCCGCCAGCACTAAGCTAATTATCATCAGGCGCAATTTTGCGGTTGCAACTAACATCAAAGCCTAAGCATCTTGTCAAAAACGCCATCTTAGCGCAGCGACTGCGCTGACGCCTAGCAGAGTAAATAAAAATTCACAGATAACTGTAAAAACATCAAGTTGCCGCTAAACTCTATGCAGAGAAAAAACGATACCCAAAAGCATTATATCTTCCCTAATACAGGAGTTCGCATGAAGCAGTTGGTGTTAACCATTATCGGTAAAGATAAAGCTGGCCTCGTTGAGCAATTATCCCGGGTAATCAATGAGCATCGTGGTAACTGGATGGCCAGTAACTTAAGTCACTTAGCTGGCTATTTTGCCGGTATAGTGCAAATTGAAGTTGCTGAGCCGGACCTGGCTGATCTGACCCAGGCGCTTGGCCAGGTGAAAGATTTGGATATCCGGGTGCAGCAAGGCGAAGATAGCCAGCTGGATAAGCAACAGCAATTACGCTTTGTCATTACCGGCAACGACCGTCCCGGCATAGTACGCGAACTCTCAACGGTATTAAGCCACAAAGGTGCCAATATTATTGCCTTTGAAAGCAGCAAACAAAGCGCGCCGAACTGGGGCTCGCCGTTATTTCATGCCGAAGCGACCGTGCAATTGCCAGCGGGATTAAAGCGGGATGATGTCACTGCCGCACTCGAGGCTATCGCCACCGATATTGTTGTCGATCTAGAATAACCAGGACCCACAGTGCCCTCGCACGGCACTGTCATCGCTTTGTCACAAAACTGACATAGAGTGCTTTGCAAGCAGTAAGCAGGAGCAAATTCATGGAACAGCAGCACACCCCGGCCCCGTCCTCTGAGTATCCATTATTTCCGAGAGAACTCAGTTGGTTGGCCTTTAACGGCCGGGTGTTACAGGAAGCCGCCGATACCCGCAACCCACCCATTGAGCGGCTGAGATTTCTCGGTATTTATTCTAACAACCTGGATGAGTTTTTCCGGGTGCGGGTTGCCGATGTGAAACGCCGTATTCTGCTGAAAAAATATCAAACCTATGAACACGAAGATGCTGAGCTGCTGCTGATTGAAATTCAAAACCAGGTATTGCAGCTGGGTAAGCAGTTCAACAAAATCTACCTGGATATTCAGTTGGAGCTGCGTAAACACAATATTGAGTTAATTGACGACAGTAAACTGACCGAGTTGCAATCCGGCTGGGTAAAAAGCTTTTTTAAAAATGAAGTTAAAAAGCATATCTCACCGATCATTCTGTCCAGCACTGATGCCTCGCTCAGTAAGATCCTTGAAGATAATACGACCTATCTGATGGTGGAAATGACCGGCAGTAATAAACCGGAATATGCCATAGTGCAGGTACCCACAGATGAAGTATCGCGTTTTATTGAGCTGCCGCTAAATCTGAATACCCGGAAGAAGAACGGTCATTACCGCCGGCAGATTTTGTTACTGGACGATATTATTAATCACTGTATTGGCGATTTATTTCAGGGCTTTTTTGAGTTTGACCAAATCTGTGCCTTCTCGCTCAAGCTGACCCGTGACGCTGAGTACAATATCAGCGATACGCTGGATCAGAGCTTGATTGATAAAATGTCCAAAGGGATCCGCCAGCGGCTGAAATCAGAACCGACGCGCTTGGTCTATGATGCTGCTATGCCGGAGCAAATGTTAAAAGTGCTGACTAAACAGCTTGGCACCGGCTCGATGGATGCGTTAATTGCCGGTAGCCGCTACCGTAACTTCAAAGACTTTATCGGTTTTCCCAACCTGGGCCACCAGAGTATGGAGTTTGCGCCGCTGCCGCCGTTGCCCAGTGCAGATTTTGAAGCGCATCCCACTACTTTTGACGCCATTCGTAATGCCGATATTATGTTGTACTACCCTTATCACAGCTTTGGCTACTTTACCGAGTGGGTACGGCAGGCGTCATTCGACCCTAAGGTCACCCATATCAAAATCACCATGTACCGGGTAGCGAAACATTCGCGGGTTATTCATTCGCTGCTGGATGCGGTGCGTAATGGTAAGAAAGTTACCGTGGTAGTCGAATTAAAAGCGCGTTTTGATGAAGAAAACAACATCAATTGGGCCAGAAAAATGACCGATGCCGGTATTGAAGTCATTTTTGGCCAGACCACGCTAAAGATTCACTCGAAGATTTGTCTAATTACCCGGCTTGAGAAAGGTAAGCCGGTACGCTATGGCCATATCGGCAGTGGTAACTTTAACGAAAAAACAGCGCGTATCTACACCGACATGAGCTTATTTACCTGCCATCCGGAAATCACCGCTGAAATTGAGCAGGTTTTTGAGTTTATTCAATACTCATACCGGCCATTCCAGTTTAATCATTTAATTGTGTCGCCTACCTGGAGCCGGCCGAAATTGCTGCAGTTAATTCAGCGTGAAATCGACTTCGCGGTGAGTGGCCGTAAAGCAGAGATTTTCCTGAAAGTGAATAATCTGGTCGACGAAGAAATTGTGCAGTTGCTGTACAAAGCCAGTCAGGCCGGTGTCAAGATCCGGATGATTATTCGTGGAATGTGTACCCTGGTACCCGGCCTTCCCGGCAAGAGCCAGAATATTAAAGTGATCAGTATTCTGGACCGTTTTCTCGAACATGCCCGGGTGTATGTATTCCACAATGGCGGTGACACTGATTTATACTTATCTTCGGCCGACTGGATGACGCGTAACATCGACCAGCGGGTTGAGGTTGGCGTGCCGATTCTGGATGCAAAAATTAAGCAAACGATTTTAACCACTCTGGATATCCAGTGGCGGGATAACGTCAAAGCCCGTATGATTGACGCTAAACAGAGTAACCCTTATGTAAAGCGTGGCAATAAGCGGAATATCCGCTCGCAGCAAAGCATCTATGATTTCTTTGCTGCCCAAAGCCAGCTGTTACTGCAACAGACTGAACCGGAATTTTGAGCATAACTGAATCAGCCAGCACCACCAGCCCTTATATCGCCGCAGTTGATTTGGGCTCAAACAGCTTTCACATGGTGATCGCCCGGATCGTCAAGGGCGACATCCAACTGCTGCATCGGGAAAAACAGAAAGTTCAACTGGCCGAAGGCTTAAACGAAGACTTGGTACTAAGTGAAGAAGCCATCGAGCGCGGGTTGAATGTGCTGCGGCAGTTTGCCGATACTCTGCAACCTTTCGCGCCGCAGTCAGTGCGGGTGATTGCCACCTATACCTTGCGTCGCGCCAAAAATGCCGCCACGTTTTTACGACGGGCAAAAACCTTATTTCCGTTTCCGATTGAAGTGATTTCCGGTCAGGAAGAAGCACGTTTTATCTATCAGGGCGTCGCCCATTTTGAGCACTTTAGTGGCAAGCGGCTGGTCATCGATATCGGTGGTGGCAGTACCGAGTTTGCCATCGGCGACGGCGCCCAGCCACTGCGGCTGAGCAGTCGCAATATGGGCTGCGTGAGCTACGCGAAGAGCCATTTTCCGGCAGGGAAAATCAGTGCCCGGCGCTTTAACAAGGCCATTATTCAGGCCGAGCAGGAACTGGAGCCGATTATCAGCAGCTTCCGGGCTACGGGTTGGCAGCAAGTCGTCGGTACCTCGGGCACCATCAAAACACTGCGTGATATTGTGGTCAACTTTGGCTGGACCAACGGACCGGTTGAGTTATGTCATTTATTGCAATTACGCGATTACCTGCTTAACTTTGACAACAGTGCAGAGCTGGAACTAACCGGCCTCACCGATGACCGCAAGCTACTGCTCTGCTCGGGTCTGAGTATTCTGATTGCCGCCTTTCAGATGCTGCAAATTGAACAATTGGTCTATGTTGACGCCGCACTGCGTGAAGGCGTGCTGTATGAGATGAGTGATCGGATGCAACATCTGGATATTCGCGAACAAACTATGTACAGCTTGCTACAACGCTATGATATCGACCAGGCCCAAGCCAATCGGGTTAAGGGAACGGCGCTGGCGCTGTTGGCGCTGGTGCGCGATAGCTGGCAACTGGATGACGAAGATGCCTTGCTGCTCGGTTTTGCCGCAACCGTGTATGAAATCGGCCTGCATATTAACTCATCCGGGGTACAAAAACACTCGGCTTACATTCTGCAAAACGCTAACCTGCCGGGCTTCAATCAGGAGCAACAAAGTTTGCTGGCCTGTCTGGTGCGCTTTCACCGCCGTAAAATTCGTGCTGATGAAATCCCCTATTTCAGCCTGTATGAGTTGCCGAAGGTGATTAACTTGTTGGTACTGTTACGCTTGGCTGTGTTGTTAAATCAAAAACGCCGCGATGATTTTCTACCGCCTCTGACCGCAACCGCAAAGGTACAATATCTGCAGTTACAACTGGCTCCGGAATGGTTGCAACTGCAAAGCGTGCTGGCCGCCGACTTACTGCAAGAGCAGAAAATTCTGAAGAAAATTGCTTTTAAACTGGAGATCCCGACTTTGCAGGATCTGCCCGATGGTGCAGTTTTTACCGAGCTGGCATCCTGATGTGTCGCTGTCCCTGGCTTGATCAAAGCAAAGCCGACTATGTCGCTTACCACGACGAGGAATGGGGCGTGCCGGTATTTGATGACCGCAAGTTATTTGAATATCTGACTCTGGAAGCGGCGCAAGCCGGTTTAAGCTGGTATACGGTGTTAAAAAAGCGCCTGAATTACCGGCAGGCGTTCGCCGGGTTTGACCCGGTGCAAGTCGCAATGTTCGACGAGGCTAAAATCCAGCGCCTGCTGCAAAACCCTGGCATTATCCGTAACCAACTCAAAGTTCGGGCTGCGGTGAATAATGCAGCACGCTTTTTAGAGGTACAACAAGAGTTTGGCAGCTTTGCCCGTTATCAGTGGCAGTTCGTCAATGGCCAGCCGCTGCTGAATCAGCGCCAGCAACTCAGTGACTATCCGGCGCGCACTGACATCTCGGACGCCTTTAGTAAAGACTTACAGCGACGTGGTTTTAAATTTGTCGGCTCGACCATTATTTACGCCCATATGCAGGCCTGTGGTATGGTCAATGACCACAGCCTGGATTGCTTTAGGCGCGACCAAATTATTGCTAGCTATCGCGATTTGCCCGCGCTCGGTACGCTCTAAGTAACAGGTCCCGGCATTATTTCACTTTAAACTTGGCACGCTTCTTCGGTGTCTGCACGCCTATCACCAATTCTGGTGGTAAGGCAAAAGAGAAGCTACTGCCTTTCCCCGGCTCAGAGAAAATCAATAATTGGCTATTATGCCGGGATAATACGTGTTTGACGATCGACAAGCCCAGCCCGGTGCCGCCGGTATTGCGCGCCCTGGCCTGATCGACCCGGTAAAAACGTTCTGTCAGGCGTTTTACATGATGCGCTGCGATCCCTTCACCGTTATCGGTAACAGTAAAAAGGGCGCGCTGACCATCGCGCTGCCAGCTGACCTCGATTTCGCCACCGGCCGGCGTATATTTAATCGCATTCGTCACCAGATTCGAGAAAGCGCTACGCAGCTCATCCGGCGCGCCGGTGACTTTCAGCGTGGCGTCGATCGAAAAGTGTAATTTGTGCTGCTTATCCCGATTCAGGGTTTCCGCTTCCGTCGCAATCAGCTGCAACATTGCCGGCACATCCACCTCCTGATCAAATTGCACCCGCGCTGCGGCTTCAATTCGCGATAAGGTTAGTAACTGTTGCACCAGGCTATCCATGCGCCGGGTTTGCTCCAACATCACGCCGTGCGCTTTTTGCCAGATGGCAGCCGGCGGTTGCTGCTCACCGTCCATGACTTCCAGATAGCCCTGCAATACCGTCAGTGGCGTGCGCAGCTCATGCGAGACGTTAGCGACAAAGTCTTTGCGGATTTGCTCTAACTGTTTAAGCTGAGTGATATCGCGCACTATCAACAAAAATTGCGCTTTGCCATAAGGCATCATCTTACATTCCAGCATCACACTGGATGATGTGGGCGACATCACTTCCAACGGCTGCTGAAAGTTTTGTTGTTTCAGATAATGATGAAATTCCGGCGAGCGGATCAGGTTATCGATACGCTGACCTTCGTCACTCGGCCAACGCAACCCGACCAGCAACTGTGCCAGCTTGTTACACCAGATAATGCTCCAGTCTTCGTTTAATACCACTACCGCTTCCGGCAGCGCTTCGGCACCGTCGCGAAAGCGCCGCACCAGAGTGCGCAGCTCTTTGCGTTTACGGCGCTCACGACGTTGTTGAAAGTAAATACCATCGAAGATTTGCTGCCAGCTGCCATCACCGGCGGGTGGGGTTAACTTGCGATCGCGCCATAACCACTTATCGAGCAGAAAAATATGTTTATATTGCCACAGCAGATGCCCCAGGCTCAGCAGCAATAAAAATAGCAGCACCTGGCCGAACATCCAGCCGACAAAGGCCGTTAGCCCATAGTAGAGCAGCGCCTTGCTGGCCAGCCGTTTTTTCGACAGCAGCAGGCGCATCAGCCGTTACTTCGCCGAAAAACGGTAGCCAGAGCCACGCACCGTTTGGACCAGACGGTCGTGCCCGGTCGGCGAAATGGCTTTACGTAAGCGGCGGATATGTACATCAACAGTCCGATCCTCGACATAAACATTGGTGCCCCAGACATGGTCCAGTAACTGCTCCCGGCTGTAAACCCGTTCCGGGTGGGTCATAAAGAAATGCAGTAACCGGAACTCGGTCGGACCCATATCCAGTGGTTGCTCTTCCGCTGACACCCGATGTGATACCGGATCCAGTTTTAAGCCCTGTACTTCAATCACATCATCGAGGCTGGTCGGTGCAACGCGGCGGATCACCGCTTTGATGCGTGCCATTAACTCTTTTGGCGAAAAAGGTTTAGTCACATAATCATCAGCACCGACTTCCAAACCACGCACTTTGTCTTCCTCTTCACCACGTGCCGTGATCATAATAATCGGAATATTGCGGGTGATCTCGTGTTGTTTCATTTTTTTGGCAATCTGAATACCACTACCACCGGGTAGCATCCAGTCCAGCAACACCAGATCCGGATAGGGTTCAGCCAACATGTTCAACGCGCTGTTGTAGTCAGCAGCGGTCGCAGCCTGATAACCGTTTTGTTCTAATACAAAGCACAACATATCGCGGATTGGTGCTTCATCCTCTACCACCAATATTCTTCGTGACGACATCTTATCCTACCTGAGTTCCAGCTAATCGGGTTGCGACCTAGTATCTTCTTAAATTATGACATTTTTATGAAAAATAACAGCAGTTATCACGCCAGCCAGAATTCCCATCAACCCACTGAAAAATGACAGCTGGATGAATTTTTTATTGCAGCCAGCTCCGCTAAGCCCATTTTTACTGGCTTGGCGGCAGGTACTGATATCAGCGCAGCCAATTGTAATAAAAACGTCACAGCCCTGCTTTAGTTTACAGCCACCGAGTTAACACTGACCCGATAAACTTTAAATCCAACGGAGAGATGGTAATGGCGTTACGCAACTTCCTGAAATTAAGTGCTGTGGCTTCGGCTTTAATGCTAGCCGGCTGTGGCGGCGATCTGGTGGTAAACACCAATACAGGCGGTAATAGTGGTGGTAACAATGGTGGTGGCTCAGGCGGCGGTACTACCCCACCAGTCAGTGCTTGTCCATCTTTTGCTACCCAAGGCGCTAGCCTGGCTGGTGTAGCGAAGCCAGTGTGTGAAGTCACAGGCACTATCACTGCAGATACCCGCCTGACCAAAGACATTGCCTGGGCGTTAAGCGGCAAGGTGACTGTCGGTAATGATAATGCCAATAGCGCTACCCTGACCATCGAGCCGGGTACGCAGGTGTTTGGTAAAAGCGGTGCCGATTATCTGGTTATCGCCCGCGGTTCAAAAATTCAGGCCATCGGTACCCGTAGCGAGCCAATCGTTTTTACCTCTGTCAACGACATGCTGGGCTTATCGGATGAAAACTCCTTTGGCGAATGGGGTGGCGTCGTTATTCTGGGTAATGCCCCAACCAATAAATGTGACCCTGCCGCCCTGGCCAGTTGCCAGGTAGAAGCCGAAGGTGAAGCGGGCCCTTATGGCGGTAATAACCCGGAAGATAACAGCGGTGCGCTGCGTTATGTACAGGTGAAATATGCCGGCTTTGAAGTTATCCCGGACAACGAATTAAACGGCATTACCTTTGCCGGTGTCGGTTCAGGCACCCGCGTAGAATATATTCAGGTGCATAATAACCTGGATGACGGTGTTGAGTTTTTTGGTGGTACCGTTGACGCCAAATACCTGGTGCTGACAGGTAACCGCGATGATTCACTGGATTGGGCTGATGGTTGGACCGGCAGAGCCCAACATATCTTAATCCGCCATAACCCTAACGATACCAAGGCTAACCGCGGTATCGAGGCAGATAACCAATCTGGTAACTTTACCGCTGAGCCAATTTCTAACCCGCGCATTGCCAATATGACCATTATTGGTAATAACTTTGACGGTGACGATGATTCTGAAGGTATCCTGCTGCGCGCTGGTACTGCCGGTGAAATCTACAACACCATTATTACCGGCCCGGCGGGTATGGGTGAATGTTTTGAGATTAACTCAGATGAATCAGTCGCCAATGCGAACGGTGGTCAGATCCGTTTTGAACATTCAATTATCGATTGTGCCGAGCCATTCAAAGACACCGTTGATGGTTCAGGTAACAGCACCTTCAATGCAGAACAATGGTTCCGCGCACAACCAGGCAATATCGTGGCCGATGCCTTATTAGGCGGTTATATTCCGGCACCGAACTCACCGGCGCTGGGCAATGGCCTCAATGTGTCTAACTTTATTGACCCTTGGTTTGATGACGTTGACTATATCGGTGCCTTTGATGGCGAAAATGACTGGACGGTTGGCTGGACCTTTGGCCTGCATCCAGATAACGACCTGGCAGCCTGCCCGACTGGCACCACTGAAGTCGCCAGCCTGACTGGCCGTATTAACTGTCAGCTGACGGGTGATATTACCACCAGTATTACGCTGCAAGCCGGTGCTGACTATGTGTTAAGCGGTCGGGTACGTATCGGCCAGGACAACCAGAATAATGCCACTCTGAATATTGAGCCGGGCGTACGGATTTATGGTAAGTCAGGTGCTGATTTCCTGGTGATTACCCGCGGTTCGAAAATTAATGCTAACGGCACCGCCGCTAACCCAATCGTGATGACGTCAGTACAGGACGTGATCGGCTCACCGACGGCTGCTGGTCAGTGGGGTGGTCTGGTATTACTGGGTAATGCACCAACGAATAAGTGTGATCAGAACGATCTGGCTAACTGCCGGGTAGAAGCCGAGGGTGATGCTGGTCCATACGGCGGTGCTAACTGGGAAGATAACAGTGGTGTGCTGAACTATGTAGTAGTAAAACATGCCGGCTTTGAAGTTATTCCGGATAACGAGCTGAACGGTATCACCTTTGCTGGTGTCGGTTCAGGTACTCAGTGCGCAAACATCCAGGTACACCAAAACGTTGATGACGGCGTGGAGTTCTTCGGTGGTGCGGTCAGCTGTAAAAACGTGGTGTTAACCGCCAACGGTGATGACTCTCTGGACTGGGCTGATGGCTGGCGCGGTAATATGCAGTTTGTGCTGGTACAACACGCTACTGACGGCGCGAAAGCCAACCGTGGTATCGAAGCCGATAACCAATCAGGTAACTTTGGTGCCCTGCCAATCTCTAACCCGATTATCGCCAATATGACCATTATTGGTAACACCTTTGACGGTGACGATGATTCTGAGGGTGTTCTGCTGCGTGCCGGAACTAACGCCAAGCTGCACAACTTTATTATCACCGGCCCAACCGGCATGGGTGAATGCTTAGAGATTGAATCGAACGAGTCCCGCGCTCTGGCAGCCAGTGGTGAGTTGCAAATGACTCACTCAGTGATCGCTTGTAGCGAGCCGTTCCGCGGCATCATCGATGCCAATACTACCGTAGAACAGTGGTTCCTGGCGCAAGAAGGTAACAGTACCGCCGCGGGTATGAGTGCAGTATTAAATGGCGTGTTCACTATCGACACTACCCAGCCAAAAGCGCTGTCAACCGTGAATAGCTTCTTTGAAGATGTCGATTTTATCGGCGCGGTTAAAGAGGGTCAGGACTGGACCCGCGGCTGGACCGTTGGCTTAGAGCGTTAAGTCAGAGTGCTGCTGCAGCCAGGCTGCAGCAGCCCCTTTTTTTGACCTTAAGCCGGTAGTACACCGGCGTTGTTGCAGAAAATAAGCTTACAGGACAACGTTCAGATGAGCAGCATGCCAAGTTTTACCATTAACCGGGTTGGCCGCAGCGTAATGCTGGCCCTGGCGACCGCCACCGCCCTGGTTTCTTTTTCTACCCTCGCTCAGGACACCGCGCCGGCTCCTACTGATGAAGAGTTGGAGCGCATTGCCGTGTCGGGCCGCCTGCTAAGCTCAGCCGCCTCCGCTGCCGCTGAGCGCCGCGAGCAACCTTATGTCGCCGAATTACTCGGCATGGAACAAATCTCCCGCGCCGGTGACAGTAATGCCGCCACTGCGCTACGTCGGGTTACCGGTTTAACGCTGGTGAACGACAAGTTTATTTATGTCCGCGGCTTAGGTGAACGCTACTCCAGCACCTTGTTAAACGGTGCTATGGTACCGAGCCCGGATCCGACCCGGAACGTGATTCCGCTGGATATGTTTCCAGCCGGTATTATTGAAAGTTTAGTGGTACAAAAAGCCTATTCTCCGGAGCTACCGGCAGCCTTTGGCGGTGGTAATGTGAATATCCGTACCGCGACCATTCCGTTACAACGTAGCTTTAACCTGTCTGTTGGCACTGGCTATAACAGCCTGAACAGTGACAAAGGCGTCGATTATGCCGGCGGTAGTGATGACTGGCGTGGTCGTGATGATGGCACCCGTGGTATCAGCCCGGTGTTGGCAAATGCGCTGCAGCAATATGGCACCATCTCACAAATTAATATCGCTGAAAGCCTGGGCGGTCTGAATGCGGGTACTCTGGCGCAGGCCAACACCATTTTGCGCGAGCTGGGCCTGAGCTTTAACCGGGATCTCGATCTGCGCGAAACCAGTATTAAGCCGGATTTTGATGGCAGTCTGTCTTATGGTGAGCGGTTTGAACTCAGCAAAAACGTCGTCTTCGGTATGATGACCGGTGTTAGCTATGACCGTTCAACTCAGAACATTGAAGAGAAAGAACGCTATTTCTCCGTTTCCGGCGACAATCTGGTGCCGTTAAATCGTTACGATGATATCCGTGGTACTGAGCATCAGGTCAAACTGTCTGGCATGCTGAACTTCGGTTTAGAGCTGGGTGTCGACCACCGGCTGGAAAGTTCAACCATCTATCTGCTGGATACCAAGGACGAAATCAAAATTAAAACCGGTGACTCCATTGAAACCATCAATGAAACGAACCGCTTTAATACCGACACCAGCATCCGCTACGAAGAGCGCACTATGCTGAGCAATCAGTTACGTGGCCGGCATAATTTCCCGTTTTTGTCTGACTTAGCAGTAGATTGGCAATTTACCGATGCCAAAGCCCGTCGTTATGCGCCCTCTGAAGTCGAGTTCCGTTATCTGAACGAACGGCAGGCTGATGACAGTTTGTTCCGCTTCCTGCGTCGTAATCAAAATGCAGTGAACTACAGCTTTGGCGATATGCAGGACGAAACGCAAAACGGTAGCTGGAACGCCAAATTACCACTGAGCCTCGGCAAAGCCGAAATGGTACTGAGCGGTGGCTATTCCTATTTTGAGCGCAGCCGTGATGCCAGCACTAACTTGTTTAACTTCAATACTGTTGGTTATAGCCTGCAGCAATTAAGCGGCAGCTTCTCAGAGATTTTCTCCGATGCCAATATTCTGAACCCGGCTAATGGCTTCCAGGTCTCAAACGTTACCACTCAGGCAGATGATTATCTGGCCGCACAGATGCTGGATGCAGGTTATGCCGCGCTGGAAATCAATTATGATTATCAGTGGCGCTTAAACCTGGGTGTACGCTATGAGGACTTTAAACAAATCTCGTTGCCGTTAAATGCCCGTGGTGAAGTCTCGGCCAACCCGGCAGAGTCGGCGTTGCTGGAGGATGGCTTCTACCCGGCACTATCACTAACCTGGTTTATCAATGACGAGCTGCAAGCCCGCTTTGGTTACAGCCAGACCGTGATCCGCCCGGACTTACGGGAAGTGACACCGGTGCTGTATGTTGACCCGCTGACCGACTTTAAGGTCACAGGTTTTGCAGGTTTGCAAAGTACTGATATCGACAGCGTCGATGCACGCTTAGAGTGGTATTACGATAACAGCAACTACAGTATCGGTGCTTTCTACAAGAAGCTGGATAATCCGATCGAAGCCATTGAACTGTCTGGCTCTGACGGTAACTTGCTGATGTCATTCCGTAACGCAGAAAGCGGTAAAGTCTATGGTATCGAAGCGGAGTTTTTACAACAGCTCGATATGTTTAGCGGCGATTTTGGCAGTCTTGCCAATAATTTCTTCGTTGCCGGTAACCTGACGTTGAGCGACTCAGAAATCCAGATCCAACGCTTCCCGGGCGCTAACCTGACCAACCTGGAGCGGCGCTTAAGTGGTCACTCTAAATATGTGGTTAACTTCCAGCTGGGCTTTGACTCGGATGATGACAAGCACAACGCGACCCTGACCTATAACGTCTTTGGCAAGCGCATTGCCTTTGCCGGGGTAAACCAGAAAGACGATGCCTTTGAGCAGCCGTTCCACTCGCTGGACTTTACCTACAGCTACAGTCCGCTGGACAATATGACGGTGAAGCTGGGCTTAAAGAACTTACTGGATGAGCAGGTCGAAATTCTGCAACAAGGTGAAATCCTACAGCAGCGTACCGAAGGCCAGAGTTACTCGTTAAGCTTTTCCTATAAGTACTAACCACACTCTGAGCTCCAAAGACAAAGGCCCGCACAATGCGTAATGCCGGTCAGTTAA